>NZ_JBMERP010000031.1:0-40259 GCF_049310925.1 Virgibacillus sp. DJP39
CGTCAATAAAAGATTTTCAACTACGTCGCAGTTTACAGTTTCTGTATCGAAACAACAATCTACTAGATATCTGCCCTACAAAATTAATTTATCTTGATACTAATGTTGGTGCTGATTCACTTACTTTACTAATCTCTACACCTTTATAATAGTAGGTTAGGATTTCTTTGTAGCTTTTCCCTTCCTTAGCCATACCATTTGCACCATATTGACTCATGCCTACACCGTGTCCATAGCCCTTTGTTGTAAAAATCAAATGATCGTTTTTCTTTTCTATTGTAAAGTCGCTCGATCTTAAGTCTAACTTTTTACGAACTTCTCTCCCTGAGAAAGTTTTATTTCCAATTGACAGTTGATCAATTCGATGACCCTCTGTCCGTGATGCTTTTAATGATAATGTTTTTTTACTCGGAATTTCGAGCTGTAGTTTTTTTTCTACTTCCTTAATTGGTATTGTTACTTGATCCAAATACTTTGGAGATTCTTTATCCCATGGGCTTTCCACGCTGCGCAAATATGCAAATTTACTTTTGAAGTAGTCCTCAGAGTTTTCTGTGTATCCATTACCTGTTGAAAAAAATGTGGGCGTAATTGGTTTATCCTTATAAGTGATAATTTCGCCCTGAGTAGCTTCTACTGCTTCGATAATTTTGCTCATTTTCCAATCATAATCTGTGCCCCATATTCTCCTTAGTTCCTGTTCATCCTTATATACTTGATGTTGCACAGTATCTGTAATAGCAATTTTCGATTCTTTTTTAGGTTGGTGGAGCATGTGCGCAACAACATACGTTCGTGCAGCAAGTGTCTGTGCCTTTAATGCTTCTTTCTCAAAATTAGCAGGCATTTCAGATGCCACCACTCCAGCAACATAATTCTCCAAGGGAACATCCTCAACTTTATCTGAACTTGCTCGCATTACTGCCACAGAGATAGGTGATTCAGCAATCTCAAGCTGTGGACTCTGTTGCTGCAGTTCACCTGTAACTGCTTCCTGGTCATCCATATTAATAAAGGGTGCCACAATTAGCGTTGGCATAATCAAGATAATCATGATCAAGCTTCCTATAACTAGGAATCCTGGACTTTTCAGAAAAGATGAAGAACCGTCACCCTTTAGATTCAGTGATTGATGATGACTTTGCTTATGTTGAAGTGCTTTTTTACGCTTAATGTAATCATAGGTGTTAGACTTTCGATTTTTTGACGATGATTTGTTCATTGATTGCCTCCTTTTGTGTTAGTAGTGGATGTTTAGTGGGATTGGTTGCTTTAAAATCGCTTTCTTATAAGGTTGCACCTAGCGAAAGGCGAAGTTTGTTGTATGAAAGTCAGCAATATCCATCTAGTATATCTACTATTAAACGTATACATTTTTGGAAAACAATAGAACAAAAAATTGGATTTTTATGTTGGGGATTCAGCAGTTCTTCTGTGATTGTTAGCACGTCAATATATGGCTACATTCATGGACTAGCATATTGTTAAGGGGGTAAAAAGGGGGACACAATAGAAGAAATTTGGGTAAAAAAAGAAGGACAGCAGACTGCTATCCTCTTTCTCTTATTTGTTATTCTAATAGACTTACAGATTTTACACACGTTTACAGGTTTTATTCATGCCAATATCGTCTCATTTCACATAGCTCTTTTTCGTATACAGTGTCAGCAATATTTGTTATTTCAACCGCTTTTCCATTTGTCCGCGAGTGAATCATTTGACCATTCCCATAATATATTCCTACGTGATGAAGATCTCCCTTTCCTTCTTCATATGCAAAAAATAATAAATCGCCAGGTAACAGATCTCCATATGCAACATGCTCCCCTGCTTCAGCCTGTTCTGTGGCATCGCGTGGGATTTGGTAGCCACATGCTTTATGTGTTGCATAGCTGAATCCAGAGCAATCATATCCAAACGAACTCATACCACCCCAAAAATAGGCAAGATCCATGAATTGCTCTCCTGCTTCCACTATTGCAGTACCGTTCTTTTTTTCCAGCCCTGCCTTTGTTTCATAAATATGGACAACTTCATTTGGTAAAATTCTTGTACCATTTGGTGTCGCAACTTCTATCTTTCTTGGATGTTCACCCAACACAGGCAGACACGTCATGTAGCTTAGCTTCATTACCTTCTCCCCATTGTCACCTTCAAGCCAGGCCTTTTTAGAAATAACGGCTGCAGACTTTGATTGATCCCAGTACTCTTTTTCTACTTTTTCAAGCTGTATTAATGGGACCCAACCTGGATAACCGCGATTATCTTTGTTAGAGGGTTGTGTTGGTATCACCACCTGTGCCCAATCTCCATCTATTAAGGTTACTTCAACTGTTTCTCCGTAAAGAAGCTGGGATTGAACTCTATTCTCATCACAAAGAGCAGTCTTTTGTTCAGTTGTTAATTTTGTAACCCAGTGATCCATATCAGTTGGGTTTAGCAAACCTGGTTCGTCAATTCTACGCGTGGATTCTTTTGATGTCCAAACAGTCGCTACTTGTACTGCAACAACCCAAATTTCATTTTCATCAAACGTTTGATTAATCATTTTACTCCATTCCTCTCCCGCGGAAAGTACTTACACTTACCTCAATAACTCTGGTAAACTCACTGTACTCCTGGTTCAAACCTTACAATCTTATCATTCGTTGACATTTTCGCATTAACACCTAGTGGTATAGCATAATGGGGCTGACAGTGTCCTATTTTAAACCCTGACATAACTGGTATTGCCAGACTTCCAAAGTAATCCCGATAGACTTCCTTTAATGACAAAGAAGGTTTGCCATTCCTGGGGGCAGCATTTGAAAAGTCTCCAACCAGAATGCCTGTTAACTCAGCCAGTTTTCCCGCCTGCCTTAGTTGATTTAGCATTCCATCCACCTTATAAGGGACCTCATCGACATCCTCTATCAACAATATTTTATTTTTTGTATCGACTTCAAAAGGTGTACCGATAGAACTTGCCAGTAACGACAAATTACCCCCAACTACTGGCCCCGTCGCTGCGCCTTGGTTTAGCACTTCAATGCTGGAGATTGCCTCCGAATAGACGAGGGTAGTTGGTTTGAATAATTGTTCAAATTGCTTTATAGAAAGCTCATGAAAATCATCTTTTCCCATATCAGATGCTGGCATTGGTCCATGAAACGTAACAAGTCCAGTCACTTGGTGTATGGCATTATGTAAATAAGTAATGTCACTATATCCCCATAGAACTTTAGGATTACGTTTAATTAAATCATAATCAATATCTGAAGCAATCCGACCTGTTCCATAGCCACCACGCGCAAAAAATATTGCTTTTATTGCTGAATCGGCAATCATTTCATGTAAGTCGTTTAATCGTTCTTCGTCTGTTCCAGCTAGATAGCCATGAACTTTTTCTATATTTTTACCTAATCTAACGTGGAGACCCATTTTCTCAAAAAAAGGTAGCGCCCGTTTCAGATTAAACTGATTTACAGGACCTGCCGGCGCAATAATGCCAATGGTATCTCCTTTCACAAGACGCTGCGGTAGTAACACCTGACATCCCCCTTTTGCAAAGCTATTTCCAATCTGCTAATTACCTGCTCCAGATCACTGTTTCGCATGTAAGTGACTATGGACCTATAAAAAACACTAAAACGGCTTAAAGTAAGTTTAAAACGACTTTAACAGGCATGATTAGGATGAGAATGCTGTATTCATTGCCAACTCTGTCATTACAAGCATTGCTTGATACGCTTCCAAGATATCTTTTGCTTCAAATTTTACAATTGTTGTCCCAGGTACTATGGAGGTGCCTGGCATTAAATTAGCCCATTCAGCTTGACCATAATTTGAAAACTCGATTTTCAACGTTGGGTTATTTGGTGGTGTTAATGGGTGTACATTGTGTCTATTTTCCAAAGCCGCTGCAACCTTTTCTGTCAAAAGCTCTCCCGCTTTTTTAGGTGTTAGACTTTTAACTGAAGACCTGGAAACAGTTTGCTTAACTGCAGCTGTCGTTACACCAGGTATCAGGGCCTCCGCTTCTGCAGCTGCTTGATCGTCGCCAGCCACCAGGAGAATCGGCACACCGAAGTAACCTGCTACATACGCATTGAAACCCAATTCACCAATAGGCTTGTCGTTTATAAAAAAGTTTCTGACAGCGTGTATCATTGCGTGGGACATCACACCAAACTTCCCTGCTTGTGCATGATACCCTACAAACATGGCACCCTCATATGATCGATCGAGACCCTGCATCATTGAATACGGCTTCACATCACCTGTAATTAATTGGGCATACGGATGCAGCTGTTCGATTAGGATATTATTCATTTTGGAATGACTGTCATTTATAACTACTTCAGAGCAGCCAAATTGATAAGCCGCATCAATCACATAATTTGTTTCGTCGGTCATTATCTTTCGACCACGTTCATAATTTATTTGCTTCGAATCAACATATGTATAATCGGGTAACCCTGTAATCCCTTCCATGTCAACGGATACATATAACTTCATTTACAAACCCCCTATATAGTTGTTAGACTTGCTACACAGTCAAAGTAATACGAAACAAACTTGTCTTTTATATTTGTATTTTTGCAACAATTTGATAATACTAAAAGTATAGTAGAAAACTTGGCATACGCCAAGCCTAAATAGCGAATGCCTTTTATACTTTCTTACCTGTCTATAAAATTGCTTATGCCCATAAAAAATTACACAAAAAAAGATGAAACATTGTTTGCTTCACCTGGTGGAATTCTCTTTGGTCAGGTGTCCGTTAACTTTAAGCCACGCCTACATTATTAGTAAGCAAGGCTTAAGAGGTTAAGGGAACTTCTAAAAAGCACTGGATAAATTATTGGTTTAACCATGCTTCTTATTCATTTCTTTCCCATAGAGTAGAATATTAATTAAGATAGTTTAGCCGCCATAGACTCTATGGCATTTGTCTCTGTTTCATGCTGCTGATAGGAATTAACCACATCTCCATTTTCATCAACACGTTCAATATCTGCACCTAATGCTGCCAACTTTCCTGCAAAGTCAACATAACCGCGATCTAAATGCTTTAATTCGGTTACACGCGTGAATCCTTCTGCTTTTAAACCAGCAATAATTAACGCTGCTGCGGCACGAAGATCGGTAGCTGCTACTTCAGCACCCTGTAAATCCGTAGGGCCTTCAACAATTACACTTCTACCTTCAATCCGGATTTTAGCATTCATTCGGCGAAATTCTTCAACATGCATAAACCTGTTTTCAAAAACAGTTTCTGTAATAACACTTGTACCTTCCGCGCATAGCATTAGTGCCATCATTTGTGATTGCATATCAGTTGGAAATCCTGGATGTGGTAATGTTTTAATATCAGTTGCCTTTAGTACATCAGCACCAATAACACGAATTCCATCATTTTCTTCCTGGACAATTACGTTCATTTCCTGAAGCTTCGAAATTAATGATCGTAAATGTTCACTAACAGCATTCTGAATTAAAACGTTTCCACCTGTAACTGCAGCCGCAACCATCAATGAACCGGCTTCAACACGATCTGGAATAATAGCGTGCTCTGCGCCATAAAGACACTCAACACCCTCTATACGAATTGTTTCAGTGCCTGCTCCTACAACATTTGCACCCATTTTGTTTAGATAATTTGCAAGATCGACTATTTCAGGCTCTTTCGCACAGTTTTCAAGGATTGTTTTTCCATCTGCTAATGCGGCTGCCATCATAATATTCTCCGTTGCACCAACACTTGGTACATCCAGGTAAATTTTAGCGCCTTTTAGACGACCCGGAACAGTTGCCTCTACAAAGCCATTGCCAACATGAACTTCAACACCCATTGCTTCAAAGCCTTTTAAGTGTAAATCAATTGGACGTGATCCAATTGCACACCCACCAGGCATCGCAACTTTCGCATGACCGTACCTGGCAAGGAGTGGCCCTAAAACCAATACGGACGCACGCATTTTTCGAACATATTCAAATGGCGCTTCTGTCATAAGTTCTTGTGTAGCATCAACTGTCACTATATTATTTTTAAATTTCACATCAGCATTCATATTTCGTATTACTTCGTTTATCGTATATACATCTGCGAGCGTAGGAACATCCGTGATGACGCTCTTTCCTTTACTTGCTAAAATACTTGCGGCGATAACAGGAAGGACAGCATTTTTAGCACCTTCAACTTTAACGGTGCCATTTAATTGATTCCCACCGCGTACGATGATCTTTTCCATAATCCAATCTCCTTATGTTCCAATTTCACTATATTAATATTCAATAATCAGGATAGGTGTTCCTACCGTAACTTTCGTTTTCCCATTTTTAGTATCTGTAATTGCAATGTTTACATTCATGGGCTTATCCATAATGTTTAACTTCTGGTTCCATAATTGTGTATACCCAGTAATAACTTTTTTATTCATAGCTCGATCAACATTGTCTTGTTGTGTTGTTATGTGCTGTAATTTTAGCTTTTTCTTTAGAAACTCTACCAAATAATCACTTTTCATTGTATCACTACTTTTAGTGCTCATACAAGAAAATTTTATAGAATTCTCAGTGAAATATTGCAAAACAATAGATTTGTGTAATTTTATATATTCATTTTTAACTTCTTCGTTCCAATTCTTACCTGAAATTACAGAAACAAGTTCTGCTTTAAAGTCTTCATTCTTTGGAATAATGACAGTATACCTTACGTATACAGCATCACTTTTTTGTACGCTCCCAAATGAATATTTTATAACATTTTTGTCTTCTGAATAAGAGGCTAAGTAACTATTTTTTAATGTATTTACATGCTCCATCAATTTTTCTTTTGGAATATTTTCTTTAATCGTTACCCTCCATTCATCAATCTCTAAACCTGTTTTCTTTGTTAAGCCTGCTAGCTGGATCATCTCGTCATTAGTCAAATTAGTATTGTAAGCTGAAACATGAGTTGTTATAAGTAAAAAAAATATAAAAATAAGTGCAATTTTTTTCATTAAAATTATCCTCCTTATCAATCTATGTATCTAGTATTAACAAAAAAAATAAAATCATACTGCTCAAAAAAAGAAAAGCGAGGCAGTATGGAGCATACCGCCTCGCCTTTCCTTTATATAGATTGCAAATGAAAATCTAAACTTTTATTTAAAAAACGAATATCATATTTTGAGACCATGTAAGGATATCTAGGAAGAATCTACTTACTCCAGTTCCAATTACTATCGCTATAAAGATGAGTAGTATTCTTGCTTCTACTATCTTGCCTTTCCGAAAAAGTGGATCAAAATTTATTGTCTGCATAACATGCCATGTAATTGCTATGAAAAGTAGATGTGAAATCATACTTACTATCGCCATTTGTCCAATCGAAACCATATTTACGCTCCTTATTAGTCACTAAGTTTTCTTTTCATTTGTTACATTGCCATTAACAAGAAAAATTGTCAACGATTTAGAGTGCAGCATCTATCAAAGATGAATATATTGTCGATATTTCCCGGGCAATACATTAGTATTTTTAAAATTTAGTCGAATGTCGACTTTTAGTTGGAGTTATGCTGGATTTCTCGGATTTTTAGAACCTGATGACGGGTGATATTTCCGATTAACGGACGATTCCTGGCCGCGAGCAAGGCCTATTTCTCCATATGCAAAAAGCCTCTCAGCTATTATTAATAACTGAGAGGCTTTTTTAACAGTAAGTGTAAGGATAGTTTCAAAACTTTCATTACTGCATAAGTGCCATTAAGGCTTGGCGATAAGCCAAGTTTTCTTTTATTAACGAGTGATGTCCAATCTGTTCATTGCCCGTTTGAGTGCTAATTCTGCCCGTTGGAAGTCGATATTGTCTTGTTTGGTCTGTAGACGGCTTTCTGCACGTGTTTTTGACTCTTGTGCACGATCCACATCTATCTCTGAAGGCTTTTCCGCAGATTGAGCAAGTATTGTTACTTTATCTGGGCGTACCTCCAAAAATCCGCCACTTACAGCGATTCGTTCCACATCGTTTCCACGCTTTAAACGAACAGCGCTTATGGTTAATGGAGCGACTAAAGGGATATGTCCTGGAAGAATACCAAGTTCCCCATACTCTGCTTTGCAGCTTACCATATCAAAACTATCTTCCATTACTGGACCATCAGGAGTAACAACACTCACAGTTAGTGTTTTCAATGTAACCCCTCCTAGCGACTGGTATACATGCGTGACAAAGATCGGAGGTTGAACTCACACTTTGTCAAAATTGGTATAGGGTTCCTCTACCATTTGGCGCAGACACCATTGTGTCGTTTTATTCCATTTCTTTTGCTTTTTCAATTACATCTTCAATGCGTCCAACTAAACGGAATGCATCCTCTGGTAAGTTGTCGTGTTTTCCATCAAGAATTTCTTTAAAGCCATTTACAGTCTCTTGTAATGGTACATAAGAACCTTTTTGACCAGTAAACTGTTCAGCTACGTGGAAGTTCTGTGATAGGAAGAACTGGATACGACGTGCACGAGATACTGTTTGCTTATCTTCGTCTGAAAGTTCATCCATACCTAAGATAGCAATGATATCCTGAAGCTCTTTATATTTTTGTAGAGTCTGTTGAACCTCTGTTGCAACTTTATAGTGATCTTGACCAACAATTTCAGGGTCAAGGGCACGTGAAGTTGATGCAAGGGGATCCACTGCTGGATAAATACCTTGCTCAGATAATTTACGATCTAAGTTTGTAGTTGCATCCAAATGCGCAAATACTGTTGCTGGCGCTGGGTCAGTATAGTCATCGGCAGGCACGTAAATAGCCTGGATTGATGTAACTGAACCTTTGTCAGTTGACGTAATACGTTCTTGTAGTTGGCCCATCTCTGTTGCAAGTGTTGGCTGATAACCAACGGCAGATGGCATACGTCCAAGTAATGCTGATACCTCTGAACCTGCTTGAGTGAAACGGAAAATATTATCAACGAAGAACAAAACGTCTTGTCCTTGTTCATCACGGAAATACTCAGCCATTGTTAAGCCAGTTAACGCTACACGCATACGTGCACCTGGTGGCTCGTTCATTTGACCGAATACCATAGCTGTCTTTTTGATAACTCCTGAATCGCTCATTTCAAAGTAAAGGTCATTACCTTCACGTGTACGTTCACCTACACCGGCAAACACTGAAATACCACCATGCTCTTGTGCGATGTTGTTAATTAACTCCTGGATAAGTACAGTTTTACCTACACCAGCTCCACCGAACAAACCGATTTTACCACCTTTGATATATGGTGCTAAAAGGTCAACAACTTTGATTCCTGTTTCCAATACTTCTGTTTCTGTAGCTAAGTTTTCAAACTTAGGAGACTCACGGTGAATTGGATCACGACGAATACCTTTATCTAGTGGCTCATCAAGATCAATGTTGTCACCTAATACGTTAAATACGCGGCCAAGCGTTTCTTCTCCAACCGGTACTGTGATGGGTCTACCTAAATCGACTACTTCCATTCCACGCATAACACCATCTGTTGATTGCATAGCAATTGTACGAACAGAGTTATCGCCAAGATGAAGTGCTACTTCTAACGTAAGTAGAAAGCTCTTCTCTGTACCGGCATTAAGCGTGACTGTTACAGCATTATAAATTTCTGGGAGATTTCCGTCTTCAAACTTAACGTCGATTACCGGTCCCATGACTTGTGTAATGTGTCCTTTACTCATCGATTTCCCTCCTTACTAACTTGTCAATTGATCAAAGTATTACTCTTGCGCTGCTACCCCACCAATTATTTCTGTGATTTCTTGTGTTATTGCTGCTTGACGTGCACGATTATATTTTAGTGATAAATCATCAACAATGTCATCTGCATTATCAGAAGCACTGCGCATTGCAGTCATTCTGGCAGCATGTTCACTTGCTTTTCCATCAAGTAATGCTCCATAAATTAGACTCTCTGCATATTGTGGCAGAAGAACTTCTAAGATTTTTTCTTGATCTGGCTCATATTCATATTGACTTACACTACTTCCTCCACCTGTTAGGGCAGTAAGTGGTAGTGCTTTTTTTGCTGTAACCTCCTGCGAGATTACGCTCACGAAATGGTTATAGAAAATATGGAGCTCATCAATTTCTTCGCCAATATACATTTGCACTGTTTCATAAGCAAGTTCTTTAATTTCAGCAAAGTCAGGCTGATCCGCAATACCGATTATTTTCTTGGCAACTGGCATATTACGTTTTTTGCAAAACTCATAGCCAATACGTCCAACAACAATCACTGTATACTCATCAGTTGACTTGTGGTTAGCACTGATTGTCTGATGAAGTTTTCTCAAAACACTACTGTTGTAGCCTCCTGCTAATCCACGATCAGATGTTATAACCAGGTAACCTGTCTTTTTAACTTCACGAGATTCTAGCATCGGATGACTAACATCTGAATTGTTTTGTGCTATATTCGATACGACCTCTTGAATCTTTTCACTGTAAGGAACAAAAGATTTTGCATTTTGCTCTGCACGGTTTAGCTTTGATGCAGAAACCATTTGCATAGCTTTTGTTATCTTTTTTGTCTTTTTCGTTGAGTCAATTTTACTTTTAATATCTCTTAGTGATGCCAAGCTTTTCCACCACCCTTTCATTCAAAGGTTGCTTGCACTTTAACTATATTAGCTATATACAGCGTTAGCACCTGTTAACAGGCGCTTTCGCTTTTTATTAATCCAGCTGCAGCGCCTAGCAACTAGTGAACTTCCTTCCCAGTGTTTTCGATAAGTCAAGCTCAAAAGGAAGTACACCTTTTGGCTTTCCTTTATCTCTTATGAAGGGAGGTTCGATTAACACCGCCACTTTGCGTGGCAAAATCGAACTACCCACGTTGCGTGGGCACAGTCCATACGTTGCTGACCAGGCGCTTTCGCTTTTTATTTTGTAGGTAGGAATACTTTTTTGAATGCTTCTACTACACTGTTCATGTCTTCTGTTTCTGGGAGTTTTCCAGTGTTTTTAATAGTTGCAAGTACTTCTTTACCATTTTCATCAAGCCATAAATGGAATTCACTTTCGAAGCGCGTAATGTCTTCTACTGGAATGTCATCTAGGAAGCCTTTTGTTAATGCATAAATAATCATTACTTGTTTTTCAACTACTAGCGGCTTGTGTAAGCCTTGTTTTAGTACTTCAACTGTCCGTTCACCACGGTTTAGTTTCGCTTGTGTTGCTTTGTCAAGGTCAGAACCAAACTGGGCAAATGCTTCTAGTTCACGGTAAGACGCAAGGTCCAAACGTAGTGTACCAGCAACTTTTTTCATTGCCTTAATTTGAGCAGAACCACCTACACGTGATACCGATAACCCTGCGTTAATCGCTGGGCGAACGCCTGAGAAGAATAAATCTGATTGTAAGAAGATTTGTCCGTCAGTGATCGAAATTACGTTCGTTGGGATATATGCAGAAATGTCGCCTGCCTGTGTTTCAACAAATGGTAGAGCAGTCATTGAACCGCCACCTTTTGCATCACTTAGCTTAGCGGCACGCTCCAGTAAACGTGAATGCAGATAGAATACGTCACCTGGGAAAGCTTCACGACCTGGTGGACGACGTAATAATAATGAAAGCTCACGGTATGCAACCGCTTGTTTTGATAAGTCATCATATACTATTAAAACGTGTTTTCCGTTGTACATGAATTCCTCACCCATTGCTACACCTGTATATGGAGCAAGGTATGATAATGGAGCAGGATCAGATGCACCTGCAGATACAACGATTGTATAATCCAGTGCACCGTATCGACGTAAAGTTTCTACTGTTCCACGAACGGTAGATTCTTTTTGGCCAATTGCAACATAGATACAAATCATGTCCTGGTCATGCTGATTAATAATAGCATCGACTGCGACTGTTGTTTTACCAGTTTGACGGTCACCGATGATTAACTCACGCTGTCCACGTCCTATTGGTACAATTGCATCAATTGCTTTAATTCCTGTTTGTAATGGCTCATCAACAGATTTACGATCCATTACACCTGGTGCAGGTGCTTCGATTGGGCGTTTCTTTGTTGTTTCAAGCTTTTTACCACCATCAATTGGTTGTCCAAGTGGATTAACTACACGACCAAGAAGTTCTTCCCCAACAGGTACTTGCATAATGCGACCTGTACGGCGAACTTCATCGCCCTCTTTGATTCCTGTATAAGGTCCAAGGATTACAATACCAACATTGCTTTCCTCAAGGTTTTGTGCTAATCCCATAACACCATTAGAAAATTCAACTAGCTCTCCAGACATAACATTGTCAAGGCCGTGAGCTCGTGCGATACCGTCACCAATTTCAATAACTGTTCCCACGTCACTTACTTCAATATCAGAATCGAAATTTTCGATTTGCTGTTTAATCAGCGTACTGATTTCTTCAGCTTTGATGCTCATACCACTTCACCCCTATCATCATTTGTTTGCAGATACAATACTCCGTTCGATGCGTTTCAGTTTTCCACTAATGGACCCATCATAAATCGAGTTACCCATGCGAAGTTTGATACCGCCAATAATCGAAGGATCTATTTTGTTCTCAAGATTGATTGATTTTTTTCCAAAGCGCTTTGCAAATGTCTTGCTAAGCTTTTTAAGGTCATCTTCAGATAAAGCATGAACTGAATACACAGTTGCATCAGAAATTCCCTTTGCATCATTCGACATGTGGATGAAATGGTCCACTACAAATGGCATAAGTTCCACACGACTACGTTCTACAAGTAATTTCATTGTGTTCAGTAGATCAGTAGAAATCCCTTTAAATACTTCTGTTAAAAATTGCTTTTTCTTAGCATTTTCCACACGTGGATTTGTTAAAAAAGGGAGAAGATTGCTGTTTTGCTTGAAAACCTGTTGTAAAACATTCATTTCTTTATCCAATTGATCGATTGTTGACTTGTCAGTTCCAACCTGAAAAAGAGCCTCTGCGTAACGTTTAGCAACTACTGCTTCACTCATCGCTCTTCTCCTACCTCTTGAATGTAATCGTTAATCAGTTTTTCCTGATCTTTTGCGTTAAGTTCTTTTTCAATTACTTTACTGGCAATTAGAACTGATAATGAAGCCACTTTATCCTGTAACGCCTGGATGGCTTTTTCTTTTTCATTCTTGATTTCTTCTTGTGCTGAAACTTTAATGCGTTCTGCTTCTTTACGTGCAGACTCAATAATCTTTTGTTCCTGTTTTTCACCAATATTTTTGGCATCTTCAACAATTTGTTGCGCTTCTTCTTTTGTTTGGCGCAATTGCTCTGCAGCGGCTTTTGATGCACGCTCTGATTCAGCACGGTTCTGCTCTGCAGCTTCTATTTCATTCGCTACGTATTCTTCACGTTTTTGCATCATTCCCATAACAGGACCCCATGCATATTTCTTTACCAAGAACAGTAAAACGATAAAGAAGAATAGTTGGACTAACATGTCACCAATGTGAAGTCCTCCGATAACAGCATTTAGTGTAGAAAACCCAGTGAATGCTTGCACAGAATTCACTCCTTTCACCTAACTTTGTGGGAATTGCATATTTAAAATTTGGTTTATTTTATTTATTAAGAAGAGGATTAAAATCATCGTTCCCTCTTGTTTTGAAGGTCATGAGTATTTCTCTTACTATTACTTATTGAAAATAATGGCGAAGAATCTATCTTTAGAT
The DNA here is from genome assembly GCF_049310925.1 of Virgibacillus sp. DJP39. Classification (NCBI taxonomy): domain Bacteria; kingdom Bacillati; phylum Bacillota; class Bacilli; order Caryophanales; family Bacillaceae; genus Virgibacillus; species Virgibacillus sp. DJP39. The sequence goes on from NZ_JBMERP010000031.1 coordinate 13,658, forward strand.
TATCTCCGCCTTTTTAAAACTTTTATCCATTCATAACCATTAACGCGATAACTACTGCGATAATAGGCATTGCCTCAACTAGACCTACACCAATAAACATTGTAGTTTGAAGTTGATTCTTAAGTTCTGGTTGACGAGCAATCCCCTCAACTGTACGTGATACGATTAAACCGTTACCTAAACCTGCACCTAATGCCGCTAGTCCTACTGCAATTGCAGCTGCTAAAGCTCCCATAATATAAATCCTCCTCGATATAATTTGTTTTATTTTTTATCTGCTTTAATCAGTCTTGCTGTCAAAGCCGGTTAATACCAAATATTGATGACCTTAATGGTCGCTGCTTACTTTATGTGACATGTACACCATTGTCAGCATTGTGAAAATAAATGCCTGGATAGCTCCAATGAAAAGGCTGAAACCCTGCCATGCCAACATTGGAATTGCACCACCTAGGAAACCTAAGACACCTGAAGTTGTTACACCTACCAATAACCCAAGTAATACCTCGCCGGCAAAAATATTACCGAAAAGACGAAGACCGAGTGTCAAGGTGTTTGCAAATTCTTCAATTATCTTAATAGGTAAGAATACCGGAAATGGTTTTAAAAACTCTTTACCGTACTCTTTTGCTCCTTTTACCTTGATGCCATAAAAATTTGATAAAAGTATGACCATTGCTGCAAGTGATAATGTAACACCTGGATCAGATGTAGGTGATTTCCACCATAAATCATGGCCAAATACTGCCATGAATGCTACCCCCATTATATTCCCTACTAAAATGTAAGTAATGAGCGTCAATCCCAGTGGCAAGAAAACCTTACCTGTCTGCCAATCCATCGTGTCGCTAATCATGCCTTTTACAAAGTCAAGGATCCATTCCATGAAATTCTGTGTACCGGTTGGCTTCATTTGGAGTTTTCTAGCCCCTAGTACACAAAGAACAAATACAATCAACGAAGCAATTGCAATCATCAGGACATTGGATAGATTGAAATCAAGCCAGGATATCCCTAAAACATCTTCTACTATTGGTGCTGTGTGATCCACGTTATTCACCCCTCTCTCAAGCACTAATCTTTAGATTTGAACACCATAAAATCTATGACAATGACGATGTAAGATGTCATTAGTCCAATTATTACGGCTTTTACAGAAAAATAATCTTCATACTGAAGTGCTATGATCACTGCGAGTGCGACGGCAGCAAATCGCGATACAGTGCCTAGTCCCTTTACGGATTGCTTTTTTACTACGGCCTCTCCAAAGTCGTAAATCTTCTTTTGCAGAATATATAAGTTATAAAAACTAATTATAGATCCTAAAAGAAGTCCGAGGAAGATACGAAGATAAGGTGTGAACCCTGCTCCAAGTATCAGAATTGCGAGAAGGTAGAGCATCCACTTGCGTTGACGGGTTATCATTATTCCATACTGCTTCATTGTTGCTATACCCCCGTCAATGATAGCTCTGAAATCTACCTTTAAAATAGTAGGTTCTAGTGATGAGCTTGTTGCGTTTTAGTTAAAAGCTATTCTAACAAGCATGCTACCAGTTAGAAAAACGATAGCTTCCAACCAATCAATCTATTCCTTCTAAAATCACTTAAAAGTGCATTTAAGAGAAAAAGATCTATGCAGAATAATTCATTCTTAAAAAGCGTGTCGAATAGCCGACATAAGAACATAATTATTGCAGTATAATGAAAACCTTATCATTCCACACTACGCAAGTGTACAATAGCCACAAAGTGTTGTCAATTAGTTTGTGAGACAAAATACAATTGGAAAATCTATGTATTTTTATTTTTTAATAGACGTTTAATTCACCCTGCTTAGGCGACATATTTTGCATGGTAATAGGTAGGCTCCACTCTAATAACACTCTGCACTTTATTATAAAGGAAAACAGGTGCTAATTGCGTGACGGTTTTGTGACGAATGCTTATTTCTTTATTTCCAGTTCTGTCAGATAACTATCATATGTCCCATCTTTAAGAGTCAGGGTTATGAGAACCTTGTATTGACCAGAAACTTCCACTTCTTTTTCATCCAAAAACCCCTCATTCATGCCTACTACCGGTTCTTCGATTTCAAATAGTGTTTTTTCATGGATAAGTGTATGTGGATTGTAAAGGTCTACCGCGACATGTTCCAACTCTTCCGTCAGATACATCCGATAAACAAAGGTGTCATCTGAGAAGGGTTTGAGTAAAAATTCGAGTCCCATCGCCTTTTGGTATTCTCCGGATTTGTTTAAAAATAAGTATGGTAGTTTGAACGAGTTACTTCCACTGTTAAGTGTTAGATAGCCTTGATGAATTCCTTCTTCGATCCAATTAGATGTTACATCCAGTTTTACCTGTACCGTTTGTTTAGAATGCGGCTTTACGGTTACCTCCTGAGGCAGAAGCCACCGCAATCCTTTCTCCTGGTCCGGAATAATGAAATGGTAATCCTGTTCCTGGCTGGTAGTGTTTTCAATTGTTAAATCAACAGTTTTCTGCTCATTACCCTGTTCAATTTTCCCAAAAGAAAGTAAGGGTTCGTGTAATATGGTATCGGTTTGAATTGCTGCCTGTGGCCGGATTAACCCCATTCCTTGTAAAGTAGGATCCAATAGCATACCATTTGCACTGGTCAACGGCTGAGCAGTTGTTTTTAAAGCATTCGTCAATTGACCAACTGTCCAATCAGGGTGTGCTTGTTTAAGCAGCGCTAAAGCACCTGCAACATGTGGTGCCGCCATACTGGTTCCTTGCAGTGATGCATATCCATTGGGCACTGTACTTAAAATATTAGCTCCAGGTGCGACGACGTCTGGTTTAATGTCCCAACTAACCGTGACCGGTCCTCGAGAGCTAAAGGATGCAATAGTGGAGGGGACTTCCTTATACTTTGTATCCATGTAAAAGCTTTTTTCCTCCAGGTTTTTCAGTAGCCATTGACCTGTTTTTTTTGAAACAGCAGCAACTGGAATTTTAATTGGGTTTTGCTGGTTCACAACAGACCCATTGAAATTCCCTTTTTCGTTATTATAAATAATTACTGCTTCAGCACCTTTTTCCTCGGCAACTTTAGCCTTTTCATAAAATGGAATCTTGTTACCACGCTCGATTAAAGCAATTTTTCCATACAGTTTATCTTCGTTACTTGATACAATCTGATAATCTCTCGAGAAATCCCACTCTGGAGCCCCTGCCATCGAAATCAGTGGGATTGATTTATCAAGAAAGGACTCGTAAAGGTAAGGTGTTTTTTCTGGGTAGGTTGATGCACCAACTGATAAAGCTTTCGATGCGGTTGCTGGTGATCCTACTGTCCAGTCTGCAGGACCGGCATTCCCATTAGCAATAACTACTGCTACACCAAGCTTAACGGCGCGGTTTACTGCTACACTTGTAGGAAAGTCTGGCCCATTTACACTGTTACCCAAAGATAGATTTATAATATCTACATCGTCCCTTATTGCTTGTTCCATCGCAGCGATTACCTGAATTGACGTGCCACTACCTCCCGGACCGAGCGCGCGGTAGGCATACAATTCTGCGTCTGGTGCAACACCTTGAAATTCCTCTCCATCAGCCCCAATAATTCCTGCAACATGCGTCCCATGAAGGGTGGGGATTCCCTGATCCAGTAACGTCTCCATCGGATCATCGTCAAGATCCACCAAATCATAGCCATCGACATAGTTAACATCAAGGTCAGGGTGATTATAGTCAATGCCTGTGTCAATTATCGCCACTTTCACCCCTTTACCAGTGTACGTTGTGTTGTTCAGGTTATATGGTGTAACTGCCGTTTCCTTGGACTTAGCGGACAATGCTTTGTACGTTCTGACAGGATGTACAGCCTTTACAAAATCCAGAGAACCCATTTCTGTTAAATTACGCGGAGATGACTTTAGTGCTAACCCATTAAATAACTTATCGTAGGTTGCCACCACTTCCACATATGGGAAATAGGTCTGCAGGTATTCTTTACGTTTCTCCGGGTCACCCTCCACTTCAATGATGACAGAAACAGCATCTTTTTCAGAGGCAAGAACTGATAGTGGTTGGGTTGTTAGCGTAATAATTAGTATAATTGTCAGCTTAATAAGTAATCGCATAGTTTATGAGGTCCCCTTTTTAACCTAGCTTTTGAAAAAACACCCAAAAACATGCATGAAAGTATTACTTCGGTCATAGATAATGAAACTTCGTGTGTATTAATATTCTAATCAAAAAAAGTGCTACCATTATTGGCAGCACTTTTGGTGTTTTTCATCTAGTTAAAATACCCTATTATCGCATCGGTAATGCGCTCAGAAGCTTTTCCATCACCATATGGATTGGAAGCTTTGCTCATCTTTTCATGTGCAGCTTTATCTGATAATAGTTCGTTTGCTAGATTAAAGATTGTATCTTCGTCGGTACCAGCAAGCTTTAATGTGCCTGCATCAATTCCTTCTGGCCTCTCGGTTGTATTACGCAAAACCAATACAGGTACTCCGAGTGATGGCGCCTCTTCCTGCACGCCACCAGAGTCAGTTAAAATGAGGTGGGAGCGTGAAGCGAAATTATGAAAATCTACGACACCAAGTGGTTCAATCAACTTAATCCGGTCATCATCACCAAGAATTTTTGCTGCAGTTTCTTGTACAACTGGATTTAAATGAACTGGATAAATTACCTGAACATCGTCATGTGCTTCGACTAAACGTTTGATAGCGCGAAACATTTGCTCCATGTTGCTGCCCAGATTTTCACGGCGGTGTGCGGTCATGAGAACGAGGCGCTTATCACCAAGCTCATCAAGAACCGGACTAGCATAGGAAGCATCAACGGTTGTTTTTAATGCGTCGATAGCAGTATTTCCTGTAACAAAAATACGATCCTCAGGTTTATTTTCAGCTAACAGATTTTGTTTTGACTTTTCGGTTGGAGAAAAATGAAGGTCTGCCATAACTCCTGTAAGCTGACGATTCATCTCTTCCGGGTATGGCGAATATTTATCCCATGTACGTAAACCTGCTTCGACGTGACCAACTGCAATTTGGTTATAATAAGCTGCAAGTGATGCTGCAAACGTTGTTGTTGTATCACCGTGAACAAGCACAATATCCGGCTTTACTTCTTTCATTACTTCGTCCAAACCCTCTAGTGCTCGTGTTGTGATTTGCGCAAGTGTTTGCCTTTGTTTCATGATGTCCAAATCATAATTTGGTGTGATATCAAATATCTCCAGAACCTGATCCAGCATTTCACGATGCTGGGCGGTTACAGTTACGATCGGTTCAATTACATCTGTTCTTTTTTTTAATTCAAGGACGAGTGGAGCCATTTTGATTGCTTCTGGTCTTGTCCCGAATATTGTCATTACTTTGATCCGTTTACTCATTGATCCTACACCCCACTACTTACTTAGTTCCGTACAATCGATCCCCTGCATCACCAAGTCCAGGGATAATATACGCGTGCTCGTCCAGTTTTTCATCAAGTGCTGCAATATAAATATCTACATCAGGATGCTCTTCCTTTAATTTTTCTACGCCTTCTGGTGCGGCAATTAGACACATGAAACGAATTTGTCTAGCTCCACGTTTTTTCAATGCATGAATTGCGTCAACTGCCGAGCCGCCAGTTGCAAGCATTGGATCAATTACGATTAATTCACGTTCTTCGATATCTGATGGAAGTTTGACATAATATTCGACTGGTTGAAGTGTTTCCGGGTCGCGGTACAACCCAACATGTCCAACACGTGCAGCCGGGATCAACTTTAACATACCATCAAGCATTCCAAGCCCTGCGCGTAGGATCGGAATTAGGCCGATTTTTTTACCTGCAAGTACCTTCGTATGTGCCTCCATTACTGGTGTATCAATGGTTTTATCAAGCAACGGCAGATCTCGTGTAATTTCAAAAGCCATAAGCATTGCAACTTCATCAACTAGTTCACGAAATTCTTTTGTTCCTGTATTCTTATCTCTTATGTACGTTAATTTATGTTGAATCAACGGATGATCCAGTACGAGTACTTTTCCCATTAAACCTACCACTCCTTCAAATTTCTTGCATCTATAAAATTGTACTGAAAAATCGACACCGTTTCAAGTTTTGGTCGGTTATTTTTCGACAGGTGCCTGACCCCTGTCGAAAAATAGGTGCTTAAAATAAGGCTGTTTTCTAAAAGATTGTTGTTTATGCTACAAAATCTGCGAAGTAACTGCTGGTTGATTTCCGCTGCTGACCGTTGCTTTCCGCGGGCACGGCTTCAGCCTCCTCGAGAAAACCACTCTGCGGGGTCTTCAGACTCGTGCTGTTCCCGCAGGAGTCAACGGTCCTCCGCTCCAATCAACTGCCATAATTGTGAGAAATTGAATCACAAAACCACAAAAATGATTTCTATCGTTAACCATACAGCGGAGGGAAAATGCGAGACTCCTATGGGAAAGGAACCAGGCCACTGAAAAAGCGGTAGATTTTAAAATTTAACTTTTCACTTCAAATTAGCATCTTGAATATACGTAGACTCCTGCGGGAAGTAAGAGATCGACGAGACCCCGCAGGACGGTAGTCCGAGGAGGCTCGGCACTCTCCCTAAGGTGCGCGAAGTATATTCGAAGATTCGATGGTAGATCGACACATTTTGTACCATATTTAAGTTTTTCAGCGGCCTCGAAAGGAACAGTCTGAATACCCCGCAGTGAGCTGTCTTTGCTCAGCTCAGGAGGCTGAAGCTTTCCCCATGGAAAACGAGTGTTTTTCCGGAGCGCTGGATTAGCATCAATTTAGTAAAAGGTGGTAGGAGATAAACATAGCAACTACTTCGCAGTTTCTATAAACTGTGAAGGCTAAAAAGCAACAAAACTTACGAAAAGCGCCTAAAAAAAAGACGCCCCGGGTAGGAGCGTCTGGTTTCTTAAGCATATAATGGGTGTTTGTTTGTCAGTGCATATACGCGGTCTGCTGCTTCTGTTAATTTTGTTTCGTTATCATGATTTTTTAGTGTGAATGAAATGATTGATGCAATTTCTTCCATTTCGTCTTTGCCAAAACCACGTGTTGTAACTGCAGCTGTTCCGATTCGAACACCACTTGTAACAAATGGACTTTCTACATCAAACGGGATTGTATTTTTATTTGTTGTAATGCCAATATCATCTAACACTCTCTCCGCTACTTTACCTGTTAGACCTAGCGTCGTAACGTCTAATAGTAAAAGATGGTTGTCTGTACCACCAGATACAATACGCACGCCCTCTTTTTGTAGTGCATCGCTTAATGATTTTGCATTTTCGATAATTTTTTTTGAGTACGTTTTAAATTCATCTGTAAGAGCTTCCTTGAATGAAGTAGCCTTTGCAGCGATTACATGCATTAATGGACCACCTTGCATACCAGGGAATACTGACTTATCAATTTTCTTTGCAAATTCTTCCTTACATAAAATCATTCCACCACGTGGACCACGTAAAGTTTTATGCGTAGTCGTCGTAACAAAATCTGCATATGGAACAGGATTTTGATGAAGCCCGCTTGCAACCAAGCCAGCAATATGTGCCATATCAACCATCAAATAAGCTCCAACAGCATCGGCAATCTTACGGAATTCAGCGAAATCGATATGACGCGAATACGCGCTTGCCCCTGCAACAATTAACTTAGGCTGTACTTCTTGTGCTTTTTTCAAAACAACATCGTAATCAAGCTGCTCTGTTTCTTTTTCTACACCATAATCAACAAAATTATACAATGTTCCACTGAAATTAACAGGGCTGCCGTGTGTTAAATGGCCGCCATGATTGAGGTTCATTCCTAGAACAGTATCACCAGGCTCTAGCACACTGAAATATACTGCCATATTTGCTTGAGCTCCAGAGTGTGGTTGAACGTTGGCATGGTCTGCACCGAATAATTGTTTTGCCCTGTCACGTGCTAAGTTTTCCACAACATCGACATGTTCACAGCCACCATAATAGCGTTTGCCTGGATAGCCTTCCGCATATTTATTCGTCAAAACTGAGCCCATTGCTTGCATGACCGCTTCTGAGACAAAGTTTTCTGACGCAATTAGTTCAATTTTGTCATGTTGACGTTTTTTCTCGTTTTGAATAGCCTCGTATAATTCTGGGTCACCTTGTTTAACTTGTTCCATAGTTAAGAACCTCCTATAATAGTTAGAAAATTTGGCATTCGCTAAACCTTAATGGCGCGTGCCTTAGTTGCACTTATGTAGTAAGAAAGTATTTATACCTTCTTACCTGTTAACAGCTTTTATTTTCTATTGCATTGGTATAAATTGCCCGTTCCCCACCAATTAATTTTGGTCGGGTTTTTGCACCTGTAACACGTGCATTTCCAATCGTCTTTTGTTCGAAACGAAGCGGAATTGCAACATGCTTTACGTGCATGCCGATCATGGTTTCCCCTATGTCTATTCCAGCTTTAGCTTTGATTTTTTCCACAACAACTGGATTGTTCATGTTCTTAAAAGCATAGGTTGCCATTGATCCACCTGCTCTTGGGGCCGGTATAACAGAAACTTCTTCATGAAAACGCGCGTCGAATGAATCACGCTCTATTACCAAAGCCCTATTTAAATGTTCGCAGCATTGAAAAGCTAGTTTTACATTGGTAGCTTTTTTCAAGTCTAGTAAGCCGGCAAATATAACAGCTGCCAGCTCCTCGCTTCCAGACGTACCAATATGTTCACCAGCAATCTCGCTTGTCGAACATCCAATGACGAAAAGATCATCAGGTTTTAGGTCATCACGCTTAATCCACTCACTTACAACAGCGTCAATATTACCTTTCACCTGCTCCTTCAATTCAACCACCACAATCACCCGCCCTCAAAATTAAAGTTGGTGGTGCCTGTCACCGTTTTTCGTATGTGGTTACTTTTTCGATGCGGTTTGCGTGACGGCCACCGTCGAATTCGGTTTGCAGCCATATTTTTGCGATTTCGCGAGCTGGCCCTGGTCCAATGACACGTTCACCCATTGCAAGTACGTTTGAATCATTGTGCTGACGGGTTAATTTCGCTGAGTAGCTGTCATGAACCAATGCACATCTAATCCCTTCTACTTTATTAGCGGCGATTGACATCCCAATTCCTGTTCCGCAAATAAATATCCCTCGATCAAATTCACCATTTGCAACACGTTCTGCTGCCGGTAAAGCATAATCAGGATAATCTACTGAACTCTTGCAGTCACAGCCGGTGTCTTCATATTCTATTTCCAGCTCATCAAGAAGCTCAATAACTTCCTTTCGAATGGTCATTCCTGCATGGTCTGCTGTTAAAATTACTTTCATTCAAATTCAACTCCTAATCCATCAATTCTTATTCCTATTATGCACCATTTTGAATTACTTTTCGATTTTTTTAATTAACTGCGATATATACGTGTCTAATTCCTCTAATGTTTCTTGATACACAGTTAAATTGCCGCCAAAAGGATCAGATATATCATAGTCGATAAGGCTGGATTCGAGGCCATTTATTTTCTGTAAGTCTTTTCCTAAATGCTCATTTAATTTTTTTTCTAATGTTGATTTGTCCATTTTATGCTGATTTTCCTGAATAAAAACAGCTCTCTTTTCCTGGTAATTTGCTTGAATTGTTTTTAATTCAGCCCAAACATCATTGTCTGAGTCAGAAACATACTCTTTTAATGTATGGTACTTATCCTGGAATTCTGGGTACTGTAAAATCAACGACTGTTTATGCTGTGTAGTCATCGTAAGGACTAAATCCGACCATTGAAGAAGCTTATCTGTAACCGGTTGTGATTGATGGTTTAGCTTTATCCCTTTTCTATTAAGGGCTTCAATTGCCGTATGGTTTGCCCGCTGATTTTGTCCAGCAAAAATACCCGCAGACTGAACAGTAGCATGCGGTAGTTTATGAGTTATCAATGCTTCGGCCATTGGACTTCGACATGTATTTCCTGTACAAATAAACAAGATGTTCATAAATGCGTAACCTCCCTGGGACTCAACAGCGTATATGATCCAACAAGTTAGAAAAACAAACTAACTCCTGGTCAAACTATACCACAGAAAGGGCGTTATTGTCAGACAAAAGCGTAAACGGTTTTAAGGACATCTGGATGAACTAGCCAAATAGTAAAAGAAGGCCAAACACACAAAGAATGCTTCCCCCCAGCATTTCACTATATACCCCTAGGAACCCATATACTTTTTTTCCAACTATCATTCCAGTCCAGGTTAAAACCATACTAATTCCACCAAAAAAAACTAATGCAATAATTGTTTTAACCCCAGACATACCTAAACTTAAGCCAACAGAAAAACTGTCTAAGCTAACACTTATTGCAAAGAGCAGCAGACCAAATCCAGTTGGTTGGATAATCTTTCTCGCTTCGTTATTAAAAGCAGAGAAAAACATTTGAGAACCGATTACAATTAACAGTAAACTACCAATAAAAACCGTTATATCTCCAATTTGACCTGAAATTGCTTTTCCAAGCATGATGCCGGTAAAGGGCATGATCATATGAAAAAAACCAATAACTATTCCTATGAATGCAATACGTTTTAACCGGATTTGCTGCATTCCCATTCCTAAACTAACTGAAAATGCATCCATTCCAAGCGCAAACGCCATAAATAACAACGATACAAGTTCCCCTGCATGTTCCTCAAACATCAACCATCCTCCTCAGACTCGTCCATAAATATGTATGCTAGTCCAAGAAAGAATATGATGGCCGAAGTGGTGCCTGGCACTTGTCGAAAAATAAATGATCTGTTCGTGGTTATTTGACGTATTTGGTTGCTGCTTTTTCCAGTCTATTCATAATAGCTTGTCCGATGCCTTTTTCAGAAAACGTCTCACATAGAATAAGGTCGATAGTTGCCTGTTTAAATGATCGCAATCCTGGATACAGGTTAATTGCTACCTGCGTCAGATTTTCGCTTGATCCGAGCTTAACCACTTGATCGGCTTGTAATGCATTGGCTGTTTCATCGCTTGCCATCACACCAACTCGTTTGCCGCTTTGTTGTTGATAACCTATAATTTCCTGAAGCTTATCCACAGATCCTGCTATTAACCATAGGGGAGCTTCTGGAGCATAGTGTGTATACATCATACCGGGTGATTTTGGTTTTTCAGACTTATTTGCTAAAGCAGGATCAACTAGCACCTTACCAACTACTTCCTCAATTTGAGACATGGTAATTCCACCCGGGCGCAGGATAATTGGAATTTCCCCAGTACAGTCAATTACTGTTGACTCCAAACCAACACCAGTTGTTCCCCCATCTATTAATCCGTTAATCTTTTCATTCAGGTCCATCCATACATGGTCAGCAGTAGTTGGACTTGGTTTTCCAGAAAGATTGGCACTGGGAGCAGCAATTGGAATATCCACCTCTTTTAACAATTGGATTGCTACTGGATGGTCTGGTATTCTAATTGCCACTGTGGATAATCCAGCAGTTACATTTTCCGCACACGTTCCGTTACTAGGCAAAACAAACGTAATAGGACCTGGGGAAAATGCATCGATTAGCTTTTCTGCTGATTCAGGCAAATTATCCACAAGTGCTTCTAATTGTTTTTTCGTTGCGACGTGAGCTATCAATGGATTGTCAGCAGGCCTACCTTTCGCTTCAAAAATTTTGGCAACTGCCTCTTTACTTGTTGCATCTGCACCTAATCCATAGACTGTTTCAGTAGGAAAAGCAACAGTCATCCCGTCTCTAAGGAATCGTGCTGCTTCTTTTATTTCTCGATTATTTATTTTTGTGATTCCGTGTAGATTCCATCTAATGGTATGTGTCATCGTTTCTACCTCACTTCTATTATTTATTTTAATAGAAGGTACTAAATTTCGCAAAAGTAACGTTTCTATTCTTACTGTCCTGTTGATAGATTGTGTATAAGTTGTGTTTTATCCCCAACTTATTGACAGGTTGTGAACAAGTCCTGTGAATATCTTCTAAGAAACTTCATATGTCCACCAGCTACCATTACTTTTTACTGGAATATTACTATGTTCTTCACCTTTTTGTGGACGAAATTGCAAGGACTCCAACAAAATATCAACTAAAGGCTGCTGACTGTGGACATATACACATGTTGCGTGATTTTCCTTAGCTATGGTTAAAATTGCTTCAATAATAACTGGCAATCCTTGTGCAGCGCGACTTGTTACGTGCAATTTTTTTAACCAGTGGACTCCATCTTCCATGCTGTCTAAGATGAAACACCCCTCTATTTGCTCATCAATTTGAACGACATAGCCTTTATCCGTTATCAGTGACTTATCCACATCTGGGTTATTGTTTAAAAATTGATCTAATCTCGTATGTGATACATCTTTTGCTAGAATCAATTCCATCTAATTCACCTCTCCAACTGCTAGTTTTCATCTATTAAAACTATGTTATGCATGATTGGTTGGCTTTATGACCACCCAAACCATTCAAATAGAAAGAATTTCGTTTCGACAGGTTTGCCTTCCTTTTCTTTTTCAACAGGTTCTTCGTTCACTGACGGTTTTACTGATGCGACGGATGTTCCATTTGCAAAGTCCAGAAAGCATAAAGGTGGAAAAAGTACACACCACCAATTGGCACCTTTTCCTTCACCAATTGTTATCAAAACTGCTTCATACTCGCCAGCGGGGTATATATAAGAACCATAAAGCTTTGTCGGAAATGTAACATTCGATCCATATTTCACTTCATAGATTGGCTCTTTATTTTCCTTTACCAGTGTTTCAGCTACAATTTTCTTAATCTCAGGAAGCCTCTTCTGAATTAACTTTCTTGCTTCCTTTATATCTGTTATGTCTGCAACCCACGTTGAAATACTAGCATTAACAGCGTCACGAACGGCATGTTTAACTTTTTGGTCACGATCTCCATTACTATTTGCCAAAATCCGTAATCGTATCGCCTCATCCGGAATCACCTGGTAATTGATAGAGTCGTCCGTCGGTTCACTTGCGCCATTTAACGGCATCGATATAAATAAAATAAAAAATATAAGTACAATAAATGCGGTCTTCTTCATTATTTTTCCCCCTCATACGTTTGTTTTAATCAGTATGGGCGGTTAGGAATAATTTTAAACTAGTAAACTAGTAAAAATAATAGAATGTGGTGGGAGAGGGGGTTTATTTTATGTTTTATGGGGGGCTCCTTTTGGGTGGTGGGATAGCTCGACTTCGGGCGGTTCACGATCAACTCCTGGCCGGGGTCGCTCAACTCTTCCTGGCTGCCGCTCAACTCTTGGGCTTGCTCGCTCAACTTGGGGCGGTTCACGATCAACTTCTGGCCGGGGTCGCTCAACTTTTCCTGGCTGCCGCTCAACTCTTGGGCTTGCTCGCTCAACTTGGGGCGGTTCACGATCAACTTCGATGCTATGTTGCTCAACTCCAGAATTCCATTAATATAAAACAATAGATGCTTAGGTTCCCCCTAAGCATCTATTGTTTCATTTTCCCACAACCTTAAATTTTTGCTGAAACAATGCGGTCGTGTCCATTTATATCCTTAATTATTAAAACCTCTGCTTTTGGATACTTATCCTTTAGCAGCTGGGTTACGGCTTGACCCTGTAGATGCCCAATTTCAAAAATAATGCTTTTTTCACCTGGTTGAATGCTATCAATAATATTTTTATATGCGGCCAGGCCATTGTCATCCGCAAACAATGCGAGATGTGGGTCAAACATTTTTACCGTATCAGATAAGGTCTGTTCATCCGCTTTTGCAATATATGGTGGGTTGGAAACAATCAAATCAGGTGTAAAGGAACAGTCATTTAGAGGTTGTAAAAAATCACCTTGTAAGAATGTAACGTTTGCTTTTAGATTTTCTGCATTCTGCCTTGCAACCTTTAAGGCCTGAGGAGAAATATCCGTTGCGTATACGTTGGAATTAGGTAGTTCCAGAGCAAGTGTAATCGCAATTATTCCGCTCCCAGTTCCAACATCAACAATCGTTTGTCCTTTGTCACCTGCAGTTGTAACAATATGCTCAATCAACTCTTCCGTTTCAGGCCTTGGAATGAGTACATCTTTATTTACTTGAAAGTCTCTACCGTAAAATGTTTCTACCCCAGTAATATGCTGAATTGGAATGCCGGTTTCTGCATGCAGTATAATAGATTGTTTGAATTTATCCACAACCTCATCTGCAATATTTTCACGCATATTAGCAAAGAAAGTAGAACGTGAGACTTGTAAATAATGCTGCAATAATAGCTGTCCAACGTTTTCTTCTCTATTGTGTTTTAGTAAAAAAAGAGAAGCCCACTGTAGGACTTCGTATTGATTTATTGTTTTTTTCATTTTATTCACCGATTTGCTCTAACTTTTCGGCTTGTTCTTCCATTTGTAGGGCTTCAATAAACTCATCCAATTTTCCAGTTAAAATCTGATCAAGCTTCTGCACGGTTAAATTAATGCGGTGATCTGTTACACGATTTTGTGGAAAATTATACGTACGAATACGCTCAGACCGGTCTCCAGTTCCGACTGCTGACTTTCTTGACTCGTCATATTTTGCCTGTTCTTCACGCTGGAATTTATCATAAACGCGCGCACGCAAAACAGTCATAGCTTTTTCTTTGTTTTTAATTTGTGATTTTCCATCCTGACATGATACGACAACGCCCGTAGGTAGGTGTGTTAAACGCACTGCTGACATAGTCGTGTTTACACTTTGTCCACCAGGTCCACTTGATGCGAAGGTATCCGTACGAATGTCATTTTCGTGAATTTCAATTTCAACTTCTTCAGTTTCTGGCAATACAGCGACAGTAGCGGTGGAAGTATGAATTCGTCCCCCGGATTCTGTCTCAGGAACACGCTGAACGCGGTGTGCACCATTTTCGTATTTAAGTCTAGAGTAAGCACCTTGACCATTAATCATAAAGATGATTTCTTTAAACCCTCCAACCCCAGTTGAACTCGTTTCAATTACCTCTGTTTTCCAACCTTGTACCTCTGCATAGCGTGAGTACATGCGATATAAATCGGCTGCGAATAAAGCAGCTTCATCTCCACCGGCAGCACCACGAACCTCGAGAATAACGTTCTTGTCATCATTTGGGTCTTTTGGCAATAGAAGAACTTTCATTTTCTCTTCCAATTCCTCTTGTCTCTCCACAAGCTCGGAAATCTCTGCTTTCACCATGTCCTGCATCTCACTATCAAGCTTATCTTCAAGCATTGCTTTGGCATCGTCAAGTTGTTCTCGAACTTCTTTGTATTCACGATAGACCTGAATAACATCTTCCAATCCAGATTGCTCCTTGGAATATTCGCGTAATTTATTTGTATTATTGATAATTTCAGGATCACTAAGCATTTGATTTAATTTATCATAGCGATCTTCTAACGATTGTAAACGTTCTAACAATCCGTCCACCTCTTTCTCATTAACAGTATAATTATAGTATACGATAGTATGTAGGTCAAAGGTGACTTTCCACTGCCTTTTTTTAATGGTGATAAAGTTATAAGTAATTGGTTGATAGTAAAGCTTGGTGATAAGGCCCAGTTACCGACTAGTGAACTTCAAAGTCAAACTTAACTCCGAATTTCTTTCACAGAGTTAAGCTTGACCAGGTTTTTAAGGGTGCCTGAGCTCAATTGTGCGTGGATTTCCTATCCGCCAAACTACGGTAATAGTTTAACAGGAACACTTCATCTATTTTACCATCCTTAACTTCATACACTTTGCCATTCACCATGACTTCATCGTTATAATAAACAATGTAATTAACCTTTTTTTCAATATAGAGATAGATAATGCCAGCCCTCGTTGGCATAAATCCTGTGCTATCAAAACCTTCGTAGTTAAATTGCTTGAAATAGCTTACTAATTTCTGTATTTTCTTTTCATTTATTGTGCTGTGCTCTTTCCCTTTATTTTCAGGGGTGTCTAATATAATTTTATTAATATCTGTTGTATCGCCCGTTAGTATTTCTTCAAATTCTTTTTGACTATTTATAACTGAAACAAGGACCAGCGCAATAAGGATGATGAAGCAACTGATAACTAAACCAACTTTTCTAATCATGTTGATTACCCCTTTGATCGATACAAACTAATTGTATCATAGTTAGGGGTTTTGCTTCACTTATGCCTCATCTTTAAGTGCATGTACTTTTCCCTTTTCATCCTTATAAACAACATGTTCAGATGAGAAATGCACAGGAGAATCAAGCCCTGCAGCTGCTGCTATACGGAATAAGCCCTTTCGCATTGTGATTATATAATTTGCGGTACGCCATTTTTTCTCGTCAATGACAAGTGCTTTTTGCAGATCGGGGTCAGTTGTCGCAACACCTACCGGGCACACATTTGACTCACACTTCAAGGTTTGTATGCAGCCTACAGTTATCATCAGCGCACGCGCAATGTTTACTAAATCAGCTCCCATACCAAGAGCAATAGCTATTCTGTCAGGCGATATTAATTTTCCAGAAGCAATGATTTTAACACGATCCCTCACCCCATATTTTAGTAAAGCTTCATGGACTAGTGGCAATGCAGATTTTATTGGTAAACCAACAGTATCAGCTAGTTCCTGATAGGAGGCACCTGTTCCGCCTTCACCTCCGTCAACAGTAATAAAGTCTGGGCTTTTCCCAGATTCTTTCATGAATTTTGCCAATTCCTCCGCTTCATGCGAACTACCAATAACAACTTTCATACCCACAGGTTTTCCAGTGTGCTCCCGTATCTGTTCGATAAAACCAAGCAGTGATGTTAAGTCACCAAATTCAGTGAATCTATTTGGACTATCAATTGATTTAAATGGTTCCACCCTTCGTATTCTTGCAATTTCTTCTGTTACTTTCTCGCCATCAACATGACCACCACGTGTTTTCGCACCTTGTGCTAATTTAATTTCAAATGCTTTCAATTGTGGAATTTTACTTTTCTCCAATAACTCATCCCAATCGAAATTTCCTTCAACGTCTCGAACACCAAATAAACCGGGGCCAATTTGCATGATAATATCCACGCCACCCTTAAGGTGATATTCCGATAATCCACCTTCACCAGTGTTCATCCAAGTACCTTTCGCAATTCCTAACCCTTCAGAGAGTGCTGTAATTGCTTTCTCCCCAAGAGAACCATAGCTCATTGCAGACATTCCAATTTGCCCCATTACCTTGAATGGGTGTTTTGTGTCTGGTCCAATGATAATCGCATCTTCTTCCTGCAGCAGATAGGCACTCGATTCATGACGTTCTAATCGTTCTTCTCTTGCCGTAAACAATGGATCCTTTATTAACAGATATCGGTCTGTTTCCACTTTTGTCTCCATATTCATTTTTAACTCTTCAGTAAGCGTTGGAAACATGGAATTGCGCACATAAAACCCAGCTTCATCAAAATCTCGCTGTGAACCAAATCCTATTACATCACGTTTGTATTTTGCCTTTCTTACGATATGCTGGAAATCCCTTCTAGAAAATGGCTTTCCTTCATTATCGTTATTGAAAAAATATTGACGTAGTTCTGGTCCAACTTTTTCAAAAAAGTATCTTACTCTACCTACAACAGGATAATTACGTAGGACAGGGTGCTGCTTTTGAGTTCGGTCTACAAAATACACATATAAAACAACACAAATCAGTACAACAACAATTACCGCTACGATAATAAACCCAATAACCGTTATGATATCTGCAAAATTCATTGATTCTCCTGCCTTCCAGAGATATTTTCTGTTAAGGCTAGGATGTTTCATTAATGGCATTACTATACGAATAGAGTGGAAATACGAAATGACACTCAGCAATTTTTAAAGGTTATTTTCTTAAAGATCGTTGTTTGAAAGAAAAAATCCATTAAAACGACGTAGTGACTACTTTTCGACACCTTTCCTGCAGAATAATTCGTTTGGTCAGGAGAAGGCTGAGGCGTTAACCAACGAAAGCGAGTGCCCTTCCGAAGCAGCAGTTGATACTTTCGTGTAACGGTCGATTCCTGGGCTGTGAAGGTTGATTCTGAGGCTGCGACGGTTTATTTTTTCAAAAACCAGGTTAATTACGGGCATGAGGAGCCTCCCTAGGAAGGTTTATTTCCATAGCGGTATGGATGGATCACCGTAGTTTCCATCAACTTACGTAAGAGCCCCCTAAAAAACAAAAAAAGTGCACAAGGCACTTTTTTAAACAGCAGTTCTTGTCAGATTCAACTACTGGGTTTAAGTTTTATTTGGTTAATTTTGATAGTGTTTTTAAAATGGGGTTGCTGGGTTTATTAGGAACCTCGTGGTGATGTCTGCATCTTGGTTCATATGATTCTGACGCCCCAACCAGAATAATTGGATCATCATATGATGCTGGTCTACCGTTAATTAGTCTCTGAGTTCGACTTGCAGGAGATCCACACACCGGACATATAGCATTTAGTTTTGTTACCGATTCACATAATGCCATCAATTTTGGCATCGGTCCAAACGGTTCACCGCGAAAATCAGTATCAAGACCCGCAATAATTACACGAATGCCTTTATTAGCAAGCTCGTCAGCAACATCAACAACACTTTCATCAAAAAATTGAACTTCATCGATTCCAATTATGTCGACACTGCTATCAATATGATCAAGGATTTCCTGAGAGTTTTTTACAGGTCTTGCGATTGTAGAGTTTCCATTGTGGGATACAACAGAATCCTCAGCATATCTATCGTCCAATGCAGGTTTAAATACACGTACTGATAAGTTTCCGTAAGTTGCTCGTCGGACCCGTCTAATTAATTCTTCAGATTTTCCCGAAAACATACTTCCGCAGATTACTTCTACCCAACCACTTTGTTTCATTACGTACATGATGGGTCTCCTTTCAACAATGTTGCCATAAATTTAGTACTTCCGGTTTTCTTTAGTCTACTTATTTTATCATTAAATGTAGATTTATGTAGTGGTAAATATAGTTTATTTTTCTTTTTTTATTAGAAAACTTGGCGTATCGCCAAGCATTAATGGCGAACGCCTTAGTTGCACTTATGCAGCAAGAAAAGTTTTTATACTTTCCTTTTGCAAAATAAAAAACAGGCAAAATTTAGACACTTTGCCTGTTTACTTTATAGCGGTCGCTTGCGCAATCAGCGTTCCACTTTTTATTACAATCCAGTTTCGGCGCTCATTGTCTAGTGACCTTCCCACTCCTCCTTACGATAAGTCAACATCAATTCGCTTTGCTCATTGTGTTTCCTTTATCTCATGCGGAGTAGTCCAGCTCATACGACAATAAAAGAGCGCCTACACTTTTTATTACAATCCAGCTTCGGCTCCTAGAAGCTGCCGTCATAAGCAATTGACACTTTAAACGCCAAAAATCAGGCGTTTTCGGTCTCTTGCTTATGCGTCCGCTTCTGAACAGTCGCCTACACTTTTTATTACAATCCAGTTTCGTGAGCTAGCTGCTCGTGTCGTAAGCATTTCGCAGCTGAGCAAGCTCACTACACTTTTTATTACATATTATATTTTTTCTTGAATCGGTCTACACGGCCGCCGACTTTGTCAGCTTTTTGTTTACCAGTGTAGAATGGGTGTGAATCTGAACTTATTTCTACACGAATCAATGGGTATGAATTACCATCGTTCCATTCAATTGTTTCTTCTGAGTTTTGAGTAGAACCAGTTAGAAACTTGAATTCTGAACTTGTATCAAGAAATACTACTTTTCTGTATTCCGGATGAATGTCTTTTTTCATGTCATTACACTCCTTTTTGCCCTGAGTCCTTTAGAAACAGAGTTATTGTAAGAGCCATCATAGGTTTAATACCTTATCGAAACTCACATAAAGTCATTATACCAGTCAGGTGAGTTGATTGCAATGAAATCTCCTCAAACTATCTACTGAAAAATCATGGTAAATCCACCTGATAGTTTCTTACTATTTTTTTGCGGCACGCCGCTCCATTTCTTCATCCATTTGCTTAAAGAAATCTTCATTATTCTTAGAGCTTTTTAAACGTTTCATAAAGCGTTCAAGGAAGCCATGTGAATCCTGCATTGTTTTTCTGATTGCCCATACTTTATCCAAGTGGGATTTTGGAACAAGCAGTTCTTCTTTTCGGGTTCCAGAACGTAAAATGTCTATAGCTGGGAAAATACGACGTTCTGCCAGGTTACGATCCAGATGTAATTCCATATTACCGGTACCCTTGAATTCCTCATAGATAACGTCATCCATCCGTGACCCTGTATCAACTAGTGCAGTTGCTAAGATAGTGAAACTTCCACCTTCTTCAATGTTTCTTGCTGCACCGAAGAAACGCTTGGGACGATGAAATGCTGCTGGGTCTATACCTCCTGATAACGTTCTACCACTTGGTGGAATTACAAGGTTGTATGCTCTTGCAAGCCTTGTGATACTGTCCATTAGTACAATGACGTCACGCTTGTGCTCTACTAATCGCATTGCTCTTTCAAGTACCAGCTCAGATACTTTAATATGGCTTTCAGGTACTTCATCAAAAGTTGAGCTAACGACATCAACGTCAGGGTGCACAGAACGTTCTATATCTGTAACCTCTTCCGGACGTTCGTCTACTAACAAAATAATTAACTTTGCTGTAGGATGGTTTTTTGAGATACTATTTGCTATTTCTTTTAATAGCATTGTTTTTCCAGCTTTTGGAGGAGCAACAATGAGACCACGCTGTCCAAATCCAACTGGTGTCATTAAATCAATAATTCTAGTAGACAAGTTAGTTGCTTCAATCTCGAGCTTCATATGTCTATCTGGGTACAACGCTGTCAAGGCAGGGAAATGAACACGCTCTTTCGCGCTCTCAGGGTCATCACCGTTTACCGCGTCAACATGCAACAAACCATAATACCGTTCATTTTCCTTTGGTGGGCGTACTTTTCCAGATACTTTGTCACCGTTTCGTAAATCAAAACGACGTATCTGGGAAGCAGATATATAGATGTCCTCTGCACTTGATGAGTAGTTGATTGGACGGAGAAAACCGAAGCCCTCTGAAGGAATTATTTCAAGAATTCCATTCATAAATAAAAACCCGTCTTTTTCTGCCTGTGCTTTTAATATAGAAAAAATAAGTTCACGCTTTGTTAGTTTTGCATAGTAAGAGACTTTATACTCTTTCGCTAGAGCATAAATATCTTTCAATGTTAATGTCTCTAGATTTGATATTGTCAATTCTGCCATAAAAATCACCACACCTATTTATTTTTGATTTCTGCTTTCGGGAAACTTTCTAGTCCTGTAAGTAAAATTAGTTGACCGACTTTTAGAAAAACCAGGATTCGCCTCTATGAAAAAAGGCGCAGTTTTTCCTATACTTAATTCCATGAACTTATAGGTGGAACTTGTAATCGATGTGATTTCCTTTTCTAGTATGAAGATGAATTCATGAAGATAGGAAGAAATGTCGGAAGTAAAAGCTGGAGTATCTTTATTCGTACGGTGTCATTATACTGACGTTTGCCTCACCTTAAATGTTGGATGGACAAGTTTTCTTAGAAAACTTGGCTTTTCGCCAAGCCTTTATGGCCACTTAGTTGCACTTATGCAGCATAGGAGAGTTTTATACTTTCACATCTGCCAAATGTAAACTATCTTATCCAAAATCTACTACTAGTAAACATCTACAATTTTAAACGTTTCACCACCAAGATTCAACTCTATTTTATAAACTGTCACTAGTAATAGATAAGGAAGCCAAGGTTTTATGGCTTCCTCACCGAAATGTTCCTTTATTGTTCCATTACAAGATTTGGCTTTTTCTGTAAGCTGTGTTCACCATCGATAAACCTGACAGTACCACTTTTCGCCCGCATTACAACGGTTTGGGTTGTTGCTTTTGCACCTTTGAATTGTACACCTTTTAACAACTCTCCGTCTGTAACACCAGTTGCAGCGAATATAGCGTCATCTCCACCACAAAAATCCTGCATCGTTAAAACTTTATCAAAATCAGAAATGCCCATTTTCACGCAACGCTCGCGTTCTTCGTCATTTGATGGAATTAATTTGCCTTGAAGCTCTCCACCTAAACATTTTAAAGCAACGGCTGCTAATACCCCTTCAGGAGCTCCACCGATACCAAACAGAATGTCTACACCAGTATCATCAAAAGCAGTGTTCATTGCTGCAGCGACATCACCATCAGAGATCAATTTAATTCTTGCACCCGCATCACGAATCTCTTGAATTAGTTCTGCATGGCGAGGGCGATCAAGGACTGTTGCAACTACATCTTCTATATTTTTACCTTTGGCTTCTGCAACGATTTGTAAATTTTTAAGAGTCGAATAATTAATACTGACTTTACCTACAGATTCAGGTCCTACTGCTAGTTTATTCATGTACATATCAGGTGCATGCAAGAGTGTTTTATGATCTGCAATTGCAATAACTGCTAATGCATTCCAAGTCCCCTGTGCTACGATGTTTGTCCCTTCCAATGGATCAACAGCTACATCAACGCTTGGACCAGTACCAGTTCCAAGACTTTCACCTATATAGAGCATTGGTGCTTCATCCATCTCGCCTTCCCCAATAACAACTGTACCCTTCATCGGGATTGTATCAAAAACGTCACGCATAGCAGATGTTGCTGCGTCATCGGCCTCTTCTTTCTTTCCTCTACCCATCCAACGAGCTGATGATAAGGCCGCAGCTTCTGTTACACGGACTATTTCCATGGTTAAACTTCTTTCCATGATTGATTTCTCTCCCTCTGATTATGTATTTTTAAAAATCCCCAATTCTAGAATCCTCACTGCCTACTAACAAAAAACGTTGACAGTTGAATTTGAACACAAACCTAACACGCCTGACCTAAATTAGGTCAAGAGTGCTGATTTTTAAGAGTTCTGGAATTGTTCAATTTCATGCTCTGACATTTCTTCCCGCCATACATTTGCACCTAAGTTAACTAGTTTTTCCGTAATTTTTTCATAACCACGATCAACGTGTTCGAGTCCTGTAATTTCGGTGATGCCATTTGCCATTAAGCCAGCAATTATTAACGCTGCTCCCGCACGCAGGTCTGATGCTTTTACGCGCGCACCCTCAAGCTGAACTGGTCCTGACACGATTGCTGATCCACCTTCTACTTTAATTATAGCATTCATTCTTCTTAATTCATCAATATGCTTTAATCGGGCAGAATAAATAGTATCAGTAACTACACCTGTGTTGACCGCTTTCGTGAGCAACGTGGTGAATGGTTGTTGTAGATCAGTTGGGAACCCGGGGTATACCAGTGTTTTGATATCAACACTTTTCAATGGCCCTCTTGATGCAATCAAGAGCTGTTCATCACTTTCCTCAACAGTTACACCCATTTCACGAAGTTTTGCAAGTACAGATTCTAAATGCTGCGGGATAACATTATCAATTACCACTTCACTACCCATGGCAGCTGCAGCTATTGCATATGTGCCAGCTTCAATTCGGTCTGGAATTATGGTATGCGTACATCCATGCAGGGAGGAAACACCTTCGATACGAATTTCATCAGTTCCTACACCCTTGATTTTTGCACCCATGTTTGTTAATAGGGTTGCAACATCAATAATTTCCGGTTCTTTAGCAGCATTTTCGATGACTGTTTTCCCTTTAGCTTTAACTGCTGCCAGCATAATATTGATGGTTGCCCCGACACTTGAGACGTCTAAATAGATACGTGCCCCAGTTAGTTCCTTTGCCCGTATATAAATTGCTCCCTGTTCATTGGTAACTACTGCTCCAAGTGCTTCAAATCCTTTAATGTGCTGATCGATCGGCCGTGGTCCTAAATGACAACCACCTGGAAGCCCAATAACAGCTTGATTGAACTTGCCAAGCATTGCCCCCATAAAATAATAGGATGCACGCAGTTTTTTTACTTTGCCATTTGGTAAAGGCATCGAAACCATATGCTCAGGATCGATTGTTACCTTTTGTCCGTCCCACTCGACTTTCCCACCAATTTCTTCAAGCAAGTCTCCAAGTGTGTAGACGTCCGAAATCTCTGGTAACCCCTCAATCGTTACGTCTGAATCAGCTAAAATAGCAGCAGGAAGTAATGCAACTGCACTATTTTTTGCACCACTAATTCTAACTTGACCTTTTAAAAGGTTTCCACCTTCAACTAACATTTTTTGCATTTAAGAACCCTCTTTTCGAGGCTGTCCAAATTTATTTTGAACACTCATGTTTGATTTATTTCCTAGGTTGTACAATTTTTCCAATCTAATACTATACGCTTTGTATTTCTGTTAAACATTGTTAAATAGATTTGGCTTTTTGTTTACTTTTTATTCCAGTCTGCAAGGAACTTTTCAATACCCTGGTCTGTTAAAGGATGTTTTACAAGTTGAGCTAAAATTTTGTATGGGATTGTTGCAATGTGTGCACCGTTTAATGCTGAGTCTGTCACATGTAAAGGATGTCTGATAGAGGCTGCAATAATTTCTGTATCTATTCCATGACGGTCAAAGATTCCAGCAATGGTTGCTATTAAATCCATTCCATCCTGTCCGATATCGTCAAGACGACCTAAGAAAGGAGATACATAGGACGCTCCTGCACGGGCTGCTAAAAGTGCCTGGTTTGCATTAAAAATTAATGTAACGTTCGTTTTAATATTTAAATCACTAAATGCTTTAACAGCTTTTAGTCCTTCAAGCGTCATTGGAACCTTAACTGTTATATTTGGTGCAATAGCAGCTAGTTCCTTACCTTCTTCAATCATACCTTCTGCATCTTCGGCAATCACTTCTGCACTCACAGACCCAGAAACTTCGTCTGTAATTTCTTTTAGGCGGTCATGAAACGAGATACCTTCTTTTGCTACAAGGCTTGGGTTTGTTGTTACTCCAGCTAAAATTCCTAACGCATTAGCAAAACGAATTTCTTCAATATTAGCTGTATCTATAAAAAACTTCATATATTTGTTCTCCTCACTTGTTTAGAAAAACCTCGGTTTGCATTGCAGGACACGAAGTTTATCTAAAAAATTTATTTACTGCTCTTATTATAGCAGTATGGACGTAAGCAAAAAATATGTTTTCTTTTTGCTTACGTATGTTACTACTTAGGCTTTTCCTTATAGGTTACTTATGCTTGTTTAGCTGAACCAAATTCACGCATTTTACCCATAACTGTTTCTTTAATTGCGTCGCGACCAGGACCCATATATTTTCTTGGATCATATTGGTTTGGTTGTTCAGCTAATACTTCTCTGATTTTTTTCGCTTGGGAAATTTGATTTTCAGTATTTACATTAATCTTTGCACTACCTAATGAAATAGCACGTTTAATGTCATTTGTAGGAATTCCTGTTCCGCCATGCAAAACAAGTGGAATATTTGTAAGCTTCATTACCTCTTCCATACGATCAAATCCTAGGTTAGGCTCACCTTTGTAAGGACCATGAACGGAACCTAATGCAGGCGCAAAACAATCTACATTTGTTTCTTTAACAAGTCGCTCACATTCTGATGGAATTGCATAAGCTGCTTCTGCATCATCTACAATTATATCATCTTCTTGTCCACCCACACGACCTAATTCTGCTTCTACAGATACTCCGTGGATATGAGCAAGTTCAACAACTTTCTTTGTTACTGCAATGTTATCATCCAATGGCAGGCTTGAGGCATCAATCATAACTGATGAGAATCCTGCATGAATTGCTTCCGCACATTTTTCAAAGCTCGAACCGTGGTCAAGATGAATAGCTACAGGAACAGTAGTCCCGTATTCTTCCATCAGGGATTTCACCATTGTTACTACTACTTTAAAGCCACTCATGTATTTAGCTGCGCCTTCTGAGACCCCTAGAATCACTGGAGACTTCTCTTCTTCAGCAGCCTGTAGAATTGCTTGTGCATATTCCATATTATTTAAATTGAATTGTCCAACTGCATATCCGTTCTCTTTGCCCTTCTCGAGCATTTCTTTCATTGAAACCAATGGCATTGAAAAGTCCTCCTCTTAGATGAGATGTTCACCTATTTGAATTTAATTAAGCTACATTTAGCTACATTATAAGAATACCAATTAGAGTATCAAGTCGCAACAATAGAGTAGCTTAACTGAGAAATCCACTGACTAAATCCGTCAAAATGGTATATCTTAGAGAAACTTAGTTGCACTTATATTTTCTTATCAGTTTAATATAAGATACTATCTACAATATTACAAACTTCTTGGATATTAAATGGTTTTGCTAGTACATGCTTAACTAATGGACATGAATCTGCTTCTTTTGCCAGTATCTCTGCTAACCCGCTCATCAATATAGCCGGAATCATTAGATTTTCACGTTCAAGTTGTTTTACTACTTGTAACCCATCCATAATTGGTAACTTGTAATCCATTATAACTAAATCAAATTTTTCAGTATGTATATTATCTAAAGCTTCTTTACCTGTATTTGCTGTTGATACTTGATATCCTTCATTTGTGAACACTTCATCTAATAAAAATCGAATACCTGGCTGATCATCTACAACTAAAATATGCTTTTTCATTTCTAATATCCTTAACCTTCCCTCATTTCTTTGAAGAACGCTATCCCTAAATATTAAACTTCTCTATGTAGTGTGATTTTTCCTGCTTTTTCTCTCAAAAATCA
>NZ_JBMERP010000032.1:0-40086 GCF_049310925.1 Virgibacillus sp. DJP39
TAGTGTGGGAGACCACACTACTTTTTATCGTTTAACTATTAAGATCGTATCTTTTACCTTTGACTAAATAAATGATAGCTTCTGAGATATTTGTTGTATGGTCCGCCACACGTTCTAAATATCGACAAATGAAGGACAATTGAATGATTTGTGCTATATAATCTGGATTTTTCGTCATGAGGTCCATTAATTCTGCCACAAGACCCCCATACATCTTATCAACTTCATCGTCCTTTTTAGCAACATCTCTCGCCTTAAAGATGTCTTCTTCATTAAATGCAAGAAGTACATGGTCTATCATTTCCTGTGTGACTGACGCCATTTCTGGTATTTTTTTCAATGGCTCTACAAATTTGTGTTCCCCTATCCTGATAACAGATTTAGCAATATTCACAGCAAGGTCACCAATGCGCTCAATATCTGTTGTGACTTTCATAACCGCAATAATTTTCCTTAAATCTGTAGCAAGAGGCTGTTCCTTTGCGATTAGCCACGTTGCATTCTCGTTAATTTCCTCTTCCATTACATTTATTTCATCGTCATCTTCAATCACCTGTAAAGCTAGTTCGACATTTTGATTTTCCAGTGCGTGTATTGATCTATCTAAAGCTGTTTTGGCCAAATGACCAAGCTCCATCAATTGTGATTTAAGCCCTGTTAGCTGTTCTTCAAAATTTTCTCTTGTCACTACTAACACCTCCATATTGTATGAATGATACTTAGTTCAGTGGGGTACCTGCGCTTTAAAACCGGCGGATAAACACTAGCCAAATCGCCCTGTGATATAATCCTCAGTCCGTTTTTCACTTGGATTTGAAAAAAGTTTGTCTGTATTATCATATTCAACTATTTCACCATTTAGAAAGAACGCTGTTCGATCAGATATACGAGCGGCCTGTTGCATATTATGAGTTACAATCACTATGCTATAGTCTTTTTTTAACTGCTGAACCAATTCTTCAACCTTTAATGTAGAAATAGGGTCTAAAGCAGATGTTGGCTCATCCATTAAAATAACATCTGGTTCTATTGCTAAACACCTTGCTATGCATAAACGCTGTTGCTGGCCACCAGATAGACCATATGCGTTTTCGTGTAGCCGATCCTTTACTTCATCCCAAAGAGCAGCACCTTTTAAACTATTTTCTACAATTTCATCGAGTACTTTTTTCTTTTTAACCCCGTGAATTTTTGGACCATATGCAACATTTTCATAAACAGACTTTGGAAAAGGGTTTGGTTTTTGAAACACCATTCCAACATTTGTCCGTAGTTCCTCCACCTTATATTTAGGATCAAAGATGTTTTGTTCTTTATAAACAATGCTTCCAGCCATGTTTACTGACGGAACTAATTCAACCATACGATTAAGTGCTTTAATAAAGGTAGATTTACCACAACCCGAAGGCCCTATTATCGCTGTAACTTGGTTAGCTGGAATATCTAATTCCAATTCTTTTAAAGCTTGCTTTTCTCCATACCACAGATTGAAATTTTGTACCGAATAAATAACTTTACTATCTGGAATTTTGTTGGAGTTCATCATTCCAATAATAGGTACACGCTTTTCATCTTTTTGCAAATTCATAGAGAACGCCTCCTCAATTTTAATATCTTTTAGAAAACTTATTTCTAATTAGCACTGCAATAGAATTCATTAAAATTAACATAATTAGTAGCACAATAATTCCAGCTGCAGCTGCAAATTGGAATTCTTCTTGGGGTCTACTAGTCCAGTTGAAGATTTGAATTGGCATTACAGTAAATCCAGACCAAACATTTTCAGGTAAAAAAGCGATAAATGATAATGCACCAATCATTAATAGTGGAGCAGTTTCACCTATTGCCCTCGATAAAGCTAGAATACCACCAGTTAATATCCCTGGAATTGCAGCAGGAAGTATAATCCGGCGAATCGTTTGCCACTTTGTTGCTCCCATTGCAAAAGATGCTTCATATTGATCATTTGGTATAGAACGAATAGCTTCTTGAGCAGCAACAACGATAATTGGCAGGATTAACAAACTCATTGTTAGTCCACCAGCCATTATACTTCTTCCCATCTCCATTAATCTCACAAAAATAGTCAGGCCGAGAAGTCCAAAAACAATAGAGGGTACGCCTGCAAGGTTTGAAATGTTTATTTGAACAAAACGGGTCCATCTATTCTTTTTTGCGTACTGCTCTAAATAAATCGCCGTACCAACTCCCAATATAAGTGATACCGGGGCTGTTACTGCCATTAGCCAGAGAGAACCGATAATTGCTGCCTTAATACCCGCTTCCTCAGGAAATCTTGAGGCAAAACTAGTTAGGAATCCCCAATCTAAATAGCCTACACCCTGAGTGAAAACACGGAATAATAGGGTGGCTAAAACGACTATCCCAAACAATGTTGCAATAAAAAATAAATATTTAATAACTACGTTTTTGGTTAATCTTCTCCCTGTTGCATTTCTGACTGCATCCTTGTTGATTAAACTCATATTAATATTCCTCCCTAAACCGTCGGGAAATGTATTGTGCAAGCAAGTTCATTAATAAAGTAAAAACAAATAATGTCATCCCTACTGCGTAAATACTATAATAGATGGTTGATCCATAACCTGCATCACCCAGACTAACTTGTACGATATATGCCGTCATGGTTTGAATCGATTCCGTTACATCCAATGAAAACACCGGCGTAGCTCCAGCCGCAACAGCAACAATCATTGTTTCTCCAATAGCGCGTGAGATACCCAAAACGCAAGAAGCTATAATTCCTGAAAGTGCTGCTGGCAGTACTACTTTTAATGCAACTTCAAACTTGGTTGCACCAACTGCGAGAGCTCCTTCTCTCATAGCATTTGGAACTGAGCTCATTGCATCTTCTGATAGTGATGCAATCATTGGAATAATCATTATGCCGATCACAATACCAGGGCTGAGCGCATTGAAAATGGGCAAATCCGCTATCACATGTTTTAGCAAAGGTGTGACAAAAGTGAGAGCGAAGAAACCATAAACTATAGTTGGTACACCTGCGAGAACTTCTAATATTGGTTTAATTATTTTTCTCACTCTTAATGAAGCATACTCACTTAAATAGATAGCAGAGGCTAATCCAATTGGAATAGCTACAGCCATTGCTATAACTGTTATGAGCAGTGTTCCAGCTATTAATGAAAGAACACCATAAGATGCGTTTTCATCAGCAAAAGGGTACCATTCTGTACTTGTAATGAATTCCATGAAAGGAACACGTTTAAAAAAGGTAATTGTTTCAACTAATAGTGTAAAAACAATTCCAATAGTTGTTAAAACAGAAATTATAGCACAAAGTAAAAATACGAATGGTGCCACCTTTTCAGTAAATTGCAATAGAGAACGGTTAGTTCTATTTTCTTTTATCATATCTTGAACTGACTTTGACATTACGATCCTCCTCGTTAAAAAACAGTTTAATGTGAGGAAATGCGTTCTTATAGCATTTTCCTCACATTTAAAGTAATCTATTTTGTTAATAAACCCCTACTACTATTTATATTTACTTCCCTGCTATCTCAGCTAGCTTACTTAGTTGATCGTTATATACACTATCAGGTAAACCAACGTATCCAACCGCCTCTGCCATTTCACCAGCATTTTCAAGCGTATACTTCGCAAAATCATAAACTGTTTCATCTTTCAGTGCTTCATGTTTCATATAAATGAACAGTGGTCTCGACAACGGTTCATATTCACCTGATTGAATTGTTTCTTGACTTGGTGTTACTGCTTCACCATTCTTATTAACAATTGGAACCACTTTTAATTCATCTTTATTTTCAAGATAATAAGCATAGCCAAAGTATCCAATTGCATTCTTAGTACCAGTCACACCCTGAACTAATACATTATCATCTTCAGATAAAGAAGCGTCTTTACGCATTTGTTCTCCATCTAGTACTACTTCATCAAAGTAGTCGAATGTACCAGAGTCGGCACCAGGACTAAAGAACTTAATCTCTTCATCAGGCCATCCTTCTCGAACGTCTGCCCAAGTTATCACGTTACTGCTTTCAGACCACATTTTGTCTAATTCCTCTATTGTTAATTGATCTACCCATTCATTTTTTTTATTGACTACAACTGATAAACCATCAAGCGCTACTTTGAATTCCGTGTATTCTATTCCTGCTTCTTTAAGCGCTTGTTTCTCTTCTTCTTTAATTGGTCGAGATGCATTTGACATGTCTGTTTCACCAGCAATAAACTTTTCAAATCCTCCGCCAGTACCCGAAACGCCAATTGTAGCTTTTACTTTAGGATTATCAGCAGAATATTCTTCAGCTATTGCTTCCATAATTGGGAATACTGTAGATGAACCATCTACCATTACTTTTTTTGAATCGCCCTCTGTATTTCCACTTCCATCTCCGTTACCACAAGCAGTAGTAAAAATAACAAGTGAAAGCATTATAAAGGTCAATAACGTAATTTTTAACTTCATCTTAAATCCCCCTAATTGATTGTTTTAACTCTACATTTCTGATTCTACTAGATGATTGTTAAGTCAGTATTAATTCAATGTAAAGGTTGTGTAAATTTGAATTAAGGCTCTAAGTCAAATGTCCGGGTGAGCACATGATGCTCACCTCTAATTTATGCAACTCGAAAATATATAGTTTAATACTGATGTTGCTGTAAAACCTTATTTCTAACAACGATTAAGCCGTTTACAAACCAAACGCATTTTTCACTTAAGACCTTCATTTTTATTAATTCCTTCAATATACCTATTATGTAATCCAAAAGTAAAGTCTATTCATAATTTATTTTGCCAGTTTTGAAAGGTTTCCATCGACTTTTCGAATTCTGATTTTCAGAAAAACTTTGCTACGTCATAGAATTGATGTAATCTTTCCTTTGTACTTTTTAAATCTAAATGATTGACTGATATCCATTACAACAACCTTTGCTTTATCGTCATTTTATCTAAGATAATTATATTGTTCACACCATTATTAGCACTCCGACAATTACTGTAGAGCCATTTAAAAAATCCCAAATTACTAGTTTACTAGCAACTTGGGATTTTTTATCCATCCTATTCTTCTTTTTCAGTTTGGTTATCCTCTGTTTCCGTTCGTTTTTCTTTTAAATCAAAGTAAGCATCTAATAATCGTTCTCCAATATAATCATTAAGATAGTACTCTCCGTTTGTATCAGGGACTACAATTGCAAAGGCCACCTCTGGGTCTTCATATGGTGCATATCCAACAAGTGTCAGGTTTACTGTTTCATGGATTGCCTTAATTTTGCCTTCATCTTCACCTTTTTCATATCTCTCAATATAAATAGATTCAGCTGTACCAGTTTTTCCTGCTGAGCTATAGCTCTTGTCACCAAAATAATTATAAGCAGTACCACCCTGAACCTGATATGCCATTCTGAAACCCTTTTGCACCTGTTTAATCAGGCTTTCATCCATCGTTATACGGTTAAGAACATCTGTATTCTTACTATCAAATACTGGTCCTAACTTATCCTCGTAAGGTGTTGGTTTGTGAATCGCTTTAACAAACCTTGGACGGACACGATAACCATCATTTGCAATAGTCGATACGTATTGGGTCAACTGCAATGGTGTATAGGTGTCATACTGCCCAATTGCAAAATCCAGCAAATGACCACTTATCGGATCAACACCTTGGTATCCAATTCCTTCTGAAGGAAAATCAACACCAGTGCTAACACCTAAGCCAAATTGACTAAAGTAATTTCTGAACTGTAAAAATGACTTTGACAATGAATCAAATTGTAATGGCGCGTTAGGTGTATAGTTGTAATCCCCACCCATACGCATCGCAACATAAAACATATATACGTTAGAAGATTTTTGCAGGGCTTCGACATCGTTTACAAGACCTAAAGTATCTACATACGAACTTTTAACCGGTGTATCCGCAATTTTTATTGGTTGGTCAAAGAATTGATCTCCCGGACTTATCACACCTGATTCATAACCTGCAAGTATTGTGGCTCCTTTCACTGTCGAACCAGCTCTATATGCATTGTATAGGGTGTTATGGGCAACACTGGTAAAAGAATCTTTTTCCCGATCAAATTCCTGTCCAGACAATGCAAGCAATTCTCCAGTTTGTGGATTCATGACAACTGCATAAGCCTCTTTCATAAATTTATTACCAGATGGATCTTCAGAGATTGCTTTTTTAATCTCGTCCTGAAGTATTTTGTTTACTTTTTCTTGAAACTTCATATCTATGGATAAAACAAGGTCTTTCCCTCGTTCTCCTTCGACTACGACTTTAGAGTCTACCACTAAGTCGTCTTTATTGGTTGTATACTGAATTTGCTCTTTTCTTCCTGTCAAAACATTTTCATATTCTTGTTCTAACCCGCTTATTCCCACTCGGTCATTTCTGCTGTAACCTCTGGTAACATAAAAATCTTTTCTCTCTTTTGGAATTCCTTGATCCCTGGTCGTTATAGAACCAAAGATACTTCTTAAAGTCTCCTTGTATGGGTATGTTCGTTCCCAATCAGTTGTTGCATTTATACCAGGCAACATGTCTAAATGCTCTGCAACCATCGCATACTCTTTGGGTGTGACACCTTTATTTTTCACAACATGAGGTGTCAGTGAATAAGCATTGTCTAACTCAGTTTTGATATTAATTACCTCTTTTTGTTGTTTGGTAAATCCATCTATTTCCGATTCTTTAATCCGGTCAAGCATTATTTGGTATTGTTCACCTGTTTCCAGTTCGTCAATTTCTTTCTTAGTCAGACGACTTTTGGCTTCTTCTTCATGCAGCAAATACCAATACTCTTTCAAATTACGTGTTGTTAATTCACCCTTCTCTGGGTCCGGATCCATATTTACAAAAGATGCAAGCTTTTCTGCGACTTCTAATCTCTCCATAGCACCAGTACCCTTTTCAGGTGTATAAGTGATCGCATAGAGCGGCTTATTTCCAACAACTATATTGTGGTTTCGGTCTAAAATTTTACCCCTTGGTACAGGTATTTTTACTTTTTCTGCAATAGTTCTATCGATTTCTTTTTGGTAACTTTCTCCAGAAACAATTTGCACAACTCCCAATCGTACAATTAAACCAGAGAACAACAAAAATACAGCAAAAAATAATATATTCAAACGAAAGGGTAACTGAGCCTTTCTTTTTTTCTTTTTAAACATACGCCTCTCCCTTTCAAAACCACATGTAAAATTATTACTTCTAACTGATTATAACATTTTACATGTAACTTTCTAACCTTTATTACCGATTTTTTTCATCAGGGAGTTCTTCCTTTTTCATGATTTCATCTTCCTTATTCTTAATCAGGTAAATATCCTTTATAAAAAAGTAGATAAATAAGTGACCAGCACCAAATATAACTAATAAAATCGGAATTATTTTTTCTGGATTTATAAATGTAACTGATAGTAAGAATACAACTATGGCAACCACTCTGCCTGCATTGACGTATAATTCACGAACAACAATATATTCTATCCGTAAATCTCTTGCTCTCCATGCTTTGCCAATAACATCATAAGTTAACGAAGCATAAGGCACATTTATTATAGGATAGGCGATACCAATAACAATTGCATAAAGGATTAGGGCAGCATAACTTACATTAAAAAGGATAATGTAAATTGCTGTATAGAGGAGTATAGCCCCTACCAAAATAGACTTTTTCCGCAAGTTAGGCTTGATAAACTTAGTTACAAGAAAATAGAATACAAATGAAAGACCGGATAAGAAAAGATTAAACATTCCTAGTGCAAGCTCACTTCCAGTTGCAATAAACACCCAAATAGCTATAACAAACAAAAATATCCCTTCTCTTAATCCTTGAAAAACATGCGCGTTTAAAATCTTTTTCCAGTTTTTGTTATGCTTTCTTTCCTGTAATATACGTTTAAAGTGATATGCTCCTTCTGCATTTCTCTTACTTAGAAAGAAACTACAAATAACTGCACCAATAAACATAAAGAAAGAAATTGTGAAAATAGTTTTGTAGCCAAAATTGGCTTCCATGTTTGCAATGATAATACCCGCAATTAATGGACCAATCATCCCTCCGAATGATTGTAGAACACCTAAAAATCCATTAAAAACATCACGCGTATTTGGTTCTGTTATTTCAAATGTAAGTACGTTAAAGGCAAGCCAGTAAAATCCAAACCCTATTCCTAATAGTCCGCCAAGATAAAAATGAAAGGACGCTGCAGAATCACCGATGAACAAAACACTCAAAAAAAATAGAGATAAAAAAATTACCCCTAGTCGTAACAGAAATACTCGATCAATTTTTTTTGCCATTTTGCCAGCAAGTATAAATGTAAGAGGTTGAAGCGTGTAAATGCCCAAATTGTAAAGAGCAATTGTGACGTAATCACCAGATTGTTTCCACAAATATATATTAACAAACGTATTGGATAAAAATAATCCTAAGGAATATAGACCACCTATAACTAACAAAAATACTAAATCGGTATTCTCTTTTATATAGTTAATTACTTTTTCTTTGTATGTTTGCATAGTGAATTTCTCCTCGCAAGTTCCTACATAGTTTGAGCAAATGGCAATGAGATATGCAAACTGTTTCCACTAAATTAAAAAAGACACAGGATATATTTCCTGTGTCTTAAAACAATAAAGAATTATTTAGCTTCGTTATAGTTTTTTGAAACTTCATCCCAGTTTACTACGTTCCAGAATGCTGAAGCATACTCTGGACGTTTGTTTTGATATTTAAGATAGTAAGCATGCTCCCAAACATCTAGTCCTAAAATTGGAGTCTTGCCTTCAGTTAATGGGTTATCCTGATTTGGAGTACTAGTTACTTCAAGTTCACCATTATTTACTACTAACCAAGCCCAACCTGATCCAAAACGAGTTTTAGCCGCTCCTTCAAATTCTTCTTTAAACTTATCAAAGCTGCCAAATTTATTGTTAATCTTATCAGCTAGTTCACCTGAAGGTTCACCGCCACCATTTGGTGAGAGAACTTTCCAAAACAAGCTATGGTTTGCATGACCGCCACCATTGTTGCGGACAGCTGTACGAATGTTTTCTGGTACAGAATTAAGATCTGCAACTAGATCTTCAATGGATTTGTCCTGAAGATCAGCGTGTCCTTCAAGCGCACCATTTAATTTTGTTACGTAAGTATTATGATGCTTCGTATGATGGATGTTCATTGTTTCTTTATCAATAGTTGGTTCTAAAGCATCGTATGCATAAGGTAATTCTGGTAATTCAAATTTAGCCATTATACTTCCTCCTTCAAAATATTGTAATAAAAGGATTGAAAATTCAACCTTTTAAAGCAAGATTATCAGAGCTTTGAGTGACTTGCAACTTATATGCATAAACATATAGTTCACAATTCAAAGCACCCTATTAATACTATTACACGAATAGCTAATTTTAAAACATACCAAAAGCATCAGGAATGCAAAACATTTGGCTTAGTCTAAGCTTTGTAGTTTACTTAGCATCAAAAAAATCAAGTTAAAAAGGATATCCTTTTTAACTTGATTAAGATAAGATGGCTCAGGACGGAATCGAACCGCCGACACAAGGATTTTCAGTCCTTTGCTCTACCGACTGAGCTACTGAGCCATATTTAACTATTTACTGCTTTATGTTCATTTAACTAAATGATTAACAAAGTTTTAAAATATGTATGGAGGAGGAAGAGGGATTCGAACCCCCGCGGGCTTTGACACCCCTGTCGGTTTTCAAGACCGATCCCTTCAGCCAGACTTGGGTATTCCTCCGTACTATTTGAAAAAATAAATGGTGGACCCTGCAGGACTCGAACCTGCGACCGATCGGTTATGAGCCGATAGCTCTAACCAGCTGAGCTAAGGGTCCTACTATTTATGGGGCGACCGGTGGGGCTCGAACCCACGCATGCCGGAACCACAATCCGGTGCGTTAACCACTTCGCCACGATCGCCATAAAGTAATATCTGTTCAAATATATAATTGGTAGCGGCGGAGGGGATCGAACCCCCGACCTCACGGGTATGAACCGTACGCTCTCGCCAGCTGAGCTACACCGCCATATGGCTCCACAGGTAGGACTCGAACCTACGACCGATCGGTTAACAGCCGATAGCTCTACCACTGAGCTACTGTGGAATAATCTGATAAAGTGGATCATAGTGGTACAATCTTGTTTGGGCCTGCTTGTCACACAAACCGTTCCTCGCATGACCTCATAAAACATAGTGCATTCGGTCAAGCTACTGTAAATAATCTAAGTAGAAGTTTCAATTTCTGTTGTAAGGAATTAACAAGCGACGAAATATAATTTATCATGTACTGGACAATCTGTCAACATATTTCGTATAATTTTTTAAAAGTATTTTTGCTGTTACGTTTTTAACAACATTAATAACTATAGCACGCTCACCTCTATTTTTCAATTTAAATCTTCATTTTATATAAAAAAATTAGTTACCTCTCTCAAGGTAACTAATTCTTGTACATTTTATTCCCCTAGAACATCTTCTGCTATGTTAACAGAATGATCTCCTATACGTTCTAAATTACTAATTATATCGACAAATACAATACCAGCCGAACCACTACAATGTCCCTCATTCATCCTGATAATATGTTTTTTACGATAATTTCGTTCCATCTTATCAATTTGATCCTCTTTTTGAACAACTGCCAATGCTTCTTCACGATCCATGTTATCAAGTGCTTTAACTGCTTGCTTAACAGTAAGAATCGTCAAATCAAACATGTCGTTTAAGTCCTCTTGTGCTTGTTCTGTTAAATTTACTTTATTTGACATTTTATAATCAATTAATTCAACAATGTTTTCGAAGTGATCGCCAATTCTTTCTATATCACGAACGGAATCCATCAATGCAGTATGTTTTGCACTTTCTAATTCTGATAGGGATCCTGCTGATATTTCCACTAAATAATCCGTTATTTTGCGATCCAGGCTATTTAATGCACCTTCAATCTGCAAAGCGGTTTCTGAGTTTTTTTGCTTTTGTGTCAGCAAATATTCATATGTTTCTTCAAGTCCTTGAGCAGCATACTCACCCATACGTATTACTTCTGCCTTCGCTTGGTCTAACGCCAACGTTGAAGACTGTTGAATAAAAATAGGATCTAAATGTTTTGGCTTGTATTCAATAGTTACATCCTCACCAGGTATAATTTTCGTAACTAACCAGGCTAATGCTCCAATGAAAGGAAATTGGATAAGCGTATTGACAATGTTGAAACTACCATGAGCATAAGCTAATGTCATTTTCGGATCCAAATTTAATTGGTCCTGTAGAAAAACTACATATTGTGTAAATAGCCCTATAAATATCAAGAAAATAGTTGTACCAATTAAATTAAAAATAACGTGTGTATATGCTGCTCTTTTTGCAGCTACACTTGCTCCGATTGAGGCAAGGACAGCGGTAATAGTAGTACCAATATTGTCTCCAAATAGTACGGGAACTGCCGCGCGTAATTCAATTGCACCCTCAGCAAACAATCCTTGTAGAACACCAATTGTAGCGCTTGAACTCTGTACAACTACGGTAAACAATGTTCCTATAACAACACCTAGAATTGGGTTTGAACTCATACTCTGGGTTAGCTCTTGAAATGTTTCTAAATGCCTCAATGGCTCCATACCCTGACTCATTAACTCCAAGCCAAAAAATAATGCACCAAAGCCAAAGATAGTTTGACCAATATTTGTTATTTTTTGGTTCTTAAAGAAGAAAATCAGAAAACAACCGACTGCTATGATTGGAAGTGCATACTCTCCCAAATCAACTCCGATGATAAATGCAGTAATAGTAGTTCCGATATTTGCACCCATAATAACACCAATAGCTTGTCTTAGTGTCATAAATCCAGCATTAACAAGTCCTACTGTCAGTACAGTAGTTCCTGAGCTACTTTGTATTAGCATGGTAACAATAATACCTGCTAATACCCCAAGAAATGGGTTGCTTGTAAATTTATCTAATATGTCTCTTAAGCGGTCTCCAGCAGTTTTTTGTAGTCCATCTCCCATAAACTTGATACCAAGGAGAAAAATCCCCAAACCACCGACAAATTCGAATATAAGTTGTTGAATATCTATATCCAATGGTCAAACATCCCTTCAATCTTGTTGAATTTTGTCACATTACCACAATTATTAAACGAATTACATAGTTTTGTAAAGGAACTTACAAAAACTTAACATTAAATTTACAAACTTGAACTTGTACATGCTTTTACTTTGCCATAGTATTTGATTCGTTATTCTTTGTAAAATAAAAACTCATGCAGTTTTACGCATGAGTTTGCTCAGAAATGATTTTTTCAACAAGTACCTTTGTTCCGTCCACTTGCACTACCTTAACAGGTGTGTCTTTAATAATCCATTGACCATTTGATACAGCACTATAATCCTGATTGTTTATTCGTATTGTGCCTACAGGTCTTAGGTTGTTTATCGCCACCCCTTTTTTGTACAGTAAACCTTCGTATTCAGAACTCATTGAATTATAACCAGCTTCATTTGTGAGTCGGTCCTTAAAGTTAGTTTAGTCCACAAATCTCTATGTTTAAATACCTTGAGAAACAATAGTGAAGAGAAACCTCCAACTAACACACCGATAACCGCATACAACCCTATTACTAGTGTTGGTGCACTTATTGCTACAGATGTAAGCATACACCCTAACCCCAGTGTTGCTAAAGTACCGTCATTGATTAGCTTTCCATCTAAAATTATAAGTAATAACCCGACAAAATATATAATAAGCATGATAATAAAGGAACCTGTTTCTAAGTATACTGAAAAATAAACAGTTATGAATCCGATACCTAATAGTGCAAAAAAACCACGCATATTAACCCATACTTCCCCAAGCAAAAACAAAGTTCCAAGACCTGTTATTACAAATCCTATCCAATCGGAAGAAAAGATGTCCATAATTAGCCCCTCCTTTATATTACTAGTATACGGGATACCTAAACAAATTGTTTCATAAAAGGAGATACCACCATGAACTTTTTTGGGAAATCACTTTTTTTCTTTCTTGTTATATTACTTTTTGCGAGTATTTATCATGATATTACCTTAGGGAGCTTTCCTTTGAATAATGAACTTCAAAAAACAAAAACAGTAAGCTATGATAAAAAAGTTTACGTAAAGGTGTTACCAGGGGAAACGGTATTGTCTATTGTAGAGAGGTACAACAAAACAAAAACAGTAAATATAGATCAAATCATATCAGATTTTAAAAAATTAAATCCTCATGCAGAATCTTATCAGCTTAAATCTTACCAGTTTTATTATTTTCCTCTTTACTAATAAAAGGAGGATGACTAAGCACCCTCCTTCCCTTTTTTACAAATACGGAAGAACAAACAAGGACAAAATAATGGATATGGCACCTGCAATTATAGCCGTGTTTCCAAGCGTGTCTGCTGTTTTACTTTTAGCAACAAACCCAACAATAACTCCTGCACCACCAAGAATAATTGGCATGAAAAAGAAAGAAGCAATTGACAGTATTAGGGCAATCCAACCTGTCATACTATTTACGTGTGCTCCAACTTCTGAATTGTTTTGTTGATTTACATTTTGATTATAATCATCAGCAGTGAGCTCCTGTGCTATTTCTTCGTCTCTATCCTCAGCAGTTTCTGTTGGAACAGGTGTGTTTCCATATAAGTTAGCTGTAATAATTTTATGATCGTCCGAATCTTCTTCTGTAGTTGAATCTTTACTTACTCTTCGTTCAAATTGATCCATAAACTTTTCCTCGCCTTCTTTAAAAGAGGTACAACTTAGTTTGTGGATAATAAGAATAAATAAAGTAGTGAATTACTGGTAACAATTAATTTGCAATAGTTATACCTTGTTTTGCATTTGTTAAAATTTCTAATGCATACCAGCTTTTCGCATGTCCATTTTGCTCAACATAATTTTCTAAACCACCCATACCCCGATGGTATGCTGTCAGCGCCTTGTTCCAATTACCATATTGTTCTTTCAGGAAATCTAAGTAAACAAAAGACAAATGAATGGAATAATATGGGTCAAATAACATCTTATCCTCATATGGTAAACCAGCTTTATTTGCGATCCAAGGAGCAGTATTCTTCATAAACTGAGCCATACCATATGCATGCCCATAAATTGTTTTAGGGCCTACCAGCTTAGGGTTAAATGTACCACCTGTTTCAACTTTTAATAACTCATACATAATATGTGGGTTAATGTTAAATGCTTTAGCTTCTTGGATCAGGTAAAATGCCCATGACTTTTTGAATTTTCCATTGCTGTCTTCAACAAATTCAATTGCAGTATCATTTAAACCTTTCCAGTCCTGGTAACTATATCTTTTGTCATTCAATAGTGGCTCTGCTATTAAATATCCATTTTCACTTGTCAACGTATTGTTTTTTGCTTCCAACACATTATTTTTCTCTTTAAGTGCTTGCTTTTCCTGAGTCAGCATAAAAATTATAGCGAATGAAATAATACTGATTCCAAGTAAAACAAATACCGTTCTTGTACTATTATATTCAGTTTTCAACAAATTACCTCCTATGATATTTCCCCTAACCCTTTCATCCAAATCGCATATAATAATAAAGCATTTATATAAAAGGAGCGAAAATCATGTCTAAAATTATGAAAGAAATTATTACAAAAAAATTAAAAAACATTTCTTCTGAAGAATTACTGCATTACAGCAAACAATATGGATTTTCACTTTCTCATAACGAGGCGAAACAAATAACAGATTATGTAAAAAGCCACCCCTTTGACCCATTTAATGAAACTGAGCGAATAAATTTTTTCAAAAAACTAGCCAAGATAACAGATATAAATACCACAAAAAAAGCCCAAAAACTATTTGGGGAAGTGATTAAATCTTATGGTATTCAATCCCTGTTTTAACTATACCCGCTCGTATAATAAATAAACCATAAAAGGAAGAGTGCAATTTAGCGCTCTTCCTTTTATGGTTAATCACTACTAATTTTATCCTTTAATTTCGGATCAAAATTACCATCTTTCAGCATTTCTATTTCAAATTTATATGGGGATTTTTTATTCTTTTTATCTTCTCCAACATAAGGTGTTTCCAATATCTTAGGAAGATTGGCCAGTTGTGAATGATGAACAACTTTGTGAAGAGCACTAAACCCTATATGTCCAAATCCAATATTTTCGTGTCGATCCTTATGGGCTTCACGCTCATTTTTACTATCATTAACGTGGATTACTTTTAAGCGATTAACACCTATAATCTTATCGAATTCATTTAGTACACCATCAAAATCGTTAACTATGTCATACCCCGCATCATGAATATGACAGGTATCCAAACAAACAGATAACTTTTCATTTAAATGTACGCCATCAAATATTCTTGCCAGTTCATCAAAAGTACGACCGATTTCTGTACCTTTTCCAGCCATTGTTTCTAGTGCAATCTGGACTGTTTGATCTTTTTCCAACACTTCATTTAATCCTTTAATAATTTTGCTTATACCATCATCTACCCCTGCACCGACGTGAGCACCGGGATGAAGAACAATTTGTTTTGCCCCAAGTGCAGCAGTCCTATCTACTTCACTTTTTAAAAAATTAACACCTAAGTCAAATGTTTCCTTTTTTACCGAATTGCCTATGTTTATAATATATGGAGCGTGTACAACAAACTCCTCAATGCCATTTTCTTTCATATGACCTAGCCCTGCATCAATATTTAATTCGTCAATTGCTTTTCTTCTTGTGTTTTGTGGTGCTCCAGTATAAATCATAAAAACATTTGAACCGTACGAAACCGCTTCTTCACTGGATCCTAATAGCATATTCTTTCCACTCATTGAAACATGTGATCCAATTTTAACCATAAATTACACCCCGTTTTTTTCTTTCCAGGCTTCTGATCAGTCGCCTGCGCTTTTATTGGCTAGCTTCGGCTTCTAGAAGCTGCCGTCATAAGCTTGAAACACTTCGAACGCTAAAACCATGCGTTCTTCTTTTCCCTGCTTATGCGTCTGCTTCTGATCAGTCGCCTGCGCTTTTATTCTTACTTTTTATATTTTGTTTTTTTACTTAATCGTTTTTTAATTGTTTCTTGTTGGTACTTCATCTTCTTTTTGTATCCCGGCTTTACTTTTTTGGTTTTTTTAACACGTTGCCATGCTTCTTGATCAACATTGCCATCTGTTTTTACGCGTAAATTACGTTCATTCCAGGACTTCATTTCAACCCATTCGTCATTTTTAACATCAAAGAAGGTAAACTTTAGGCCTTTTTGCTCCAATTTACTTATTATTTTTGTGTCATCTTCATTATATAGACTAATGGCTGTTCCTTCCATACCAGCACGTGCAGTTCTGCCTACGCGGTGCACATAAAAATCTTCCTCTTTCGGCAACTGAGCATTTATTACATGACTTACACCTTTGATGTCAATTCCTCTTGAAGCTAAATCAGTTGCAACAATGTATTGGAAACGTAAACTTTGTATATCCTTCAGAGCACGTTTTCTTTCTCTTGGTGTCAAGCCACCGTGGATTAGTCCAACATCTAATCCCTTCTCTAACAACGCTTCAGATAGTTCATTAGCCCTTTCTTTACCATTGGTAAATATTATAGCTAAGTAAGGATTTATTACTTTTGATATTTTTGCTATAACCTCTGCTTCACTTCGATGTTTTGTGTCAATTAAGTGATGTTCCATTGTCTCAGGTGATAATTGATCGTCAATTTTAACATGTAGCGGATTGTCCAAGTATTTTTTGAAAAAGTGTTCTAAACGCTGTGGTATCGTTGCTGAAAAAACAAGTAATTGTATGTTCTTATTTGAGCGAACAAGCAATTGGTCAACGTCATTTATAAAACCAAGATCCAACATTAAATCGGCCTCGTCAATTATAAAGGCAGAAGCAGAATAAATAGAAAGAGCTTCTTCTTTCACAAG
This sequence comes from Virgibacillus sp. DJP39, assembly GCF_049310925.1. Classification (NCBI taxonomy): domain Bacteria; kingdom Bacillati; phylum Bacillota; class Bacilli; order Caryophanales; family Bacillaceae; genus Virgibacillus; species Virgibacillus sp. DJP39. The sequence goes on from NZ_JBMERP010000032.1 coordinate 16,982, forward strand.
ATCCAATATTCTCCCTGGTGTTCCAACTACAATATGAGGTGGTTCTTTTAACTTGTCCATCATTTTTTGCTTATCTGTTCCACCAACTAATAGTTTAGATATCCATTGTTTTTCTTTTCCGGCAAATTTAATGATCTTTTTTACCTCATCGTGAATTTGCGTGGCTAACTCTCGAGTTGGAGCAGTAATAACAAACTGTACAAGTCGCTTCTCAGCATTTATCTGGTTAAATAGAGGCAATAAGTAAGCATGGGTCTTACCGGATCCAGTGTGAGACTGTCCAATAACACTTTTCCCCTTTAGGATTGCTGGTATTACCTTTTGCTGAATGTCAGTCGGTTGATTAAAATGTAACTTATTGATAGCTTCTGTTAAAATAGAATCAAAATTAAATTGATCAAAACTCTTTTTTTCCATATATATTACTCCTTTTGGTGCTTTTTCAGCACACTTTTTCAAGCCCTAACTAAAATTCCCTATTATTCATTATAGAACACATTTACAACTCCTGCATTAAGAAATGAAATACAGTTTTTTGTCTACCTTTAATTAACCCGACGATCAGTCTATATAAATTGAAATGGCTCTGTATTTGAAGCAGAAACAATCACCTGCAAACCACTACTGTTAAAAATACTTTCCAGATAGCGTTTTGTAGCAACTTTCATAACCTTCTCAACATGATGTCCAGGATCGATTACAGAGAGACCCATTTGCCATGCGTCTTGAGCGTGGTGAAAAGACATGTCTCCAGTTAGATAGACGTCTGCTCCTTTATCCATCGCTACTTGAATAAAGTCAGACCCGCTTCCACCAAGAACTGCAATCTTTTTTACTACTTGGTCTAACTCTCCCGTAACTCGAACTGTAGGTACATCTAAGGAGCTTTTAACATACTTACTGAATTCTCTTAACGTCATTTCATTAGATAGCTCGCCAAGTCTTCCCACACCGAAACTTTCCCCTGAATTTACTAGTGGAAAAATATCATAGGCAACTTCTTCGTATGGGTGCGCTTGCTTCATTTGGTGAACAACAGTTGAAAGTTGTTTTTCTGAAACAATGGTTTCTACTTTAGTTTCATCCACATGCTCCATAATTCCTTCTTGTCCTATAAAGGGGTGAGTTCCTTGCAGTGGTGTGAATGAACCTACACCTTCCGTTTGGAAAACACAATGGCTGTAATTACCAATATGACCAGCCCCACTGCCTCCTAGAGCTGAACGGACAACAGTTAAGTGAGTATTTGGTACATACACGACTAGTTTATACATAATTTCTTTCTTAGATTCAATTAATATTTTTGTGTTAGTAAGCCCAAGCTCATCACATAGCATATCATTAACCCCACCATTTGCAGCATCCATGTTTGTATGGGCTGCATAAACCGTTATATCATGTTTTAATAACTTGTTAATTATTCTACCTTGAGATTGATCCGTATCAATCTGTTTAGCCGCTTTAAACAGGAGGGGGTGATGCGCAATGATCAAGTCTATTTCTTTCTTAATAGCTTCATCTACTACTGTTTCCAGAACGTCTAATGTAATCATAACCTTTTTTACTCGCCTGGAAAAAGACCCTACCTGTAAACCAACGTTATCCCAATCGTAAGCCAAATCTCTTGGAGCCCAATCTTCAATAGCCTGAAACACATCTTTGTTCGTTAATCTATTGTCCATCTTGTAATACCTCCTTAATCCATGCTAATTCAGTATTAAACTGCTTTATTTTTTCAGTTTGCGTTATACTAGCCTGCTCCAATTGCTTCATAACATTTCGAAGTTTCTGTTGCTCACTTTCCCATTTTTTATAAAAGATCTTTGATTTTTCTGTTAGCAGTATTGGACCAAACACAATTTCTTTTGCTGTAAGATTCTGAACTTCTCCCACGTAATCAGCAACTACGATTTCATAAAAGTGTCCGTTTTCCTCAATTATCTCTTCCTGTACAATTTTGTACCCATAAGAAGAAAGCCATTTTCGGACAGATTTTTCATCAACATTTGGTTGCACGATTATTCGTTCAACACTTTCAATTTTCTTTTTGCCATTTTCTAATATGGATTGAATCAACGCACCACCCATGCCTGCAATGACAACTTGTTTCACTTCACCTTTATGTAAAACAGCTAGCCCATTACCAAGCCTGACATCTATGGCCGATTCTAACTGATATGCATTTACTGTTGATTTAGCACTATTATAAGGCCCTTTAACTACTTCTCCTGCTATTGCTTTTGCAGTAGGGTCATTAAGGCACACATAGCAGGCAAGATATGCATGATCAGAACCAATGTCAGCAAAATGAGACGACTTAGGTAAGTAGGAAGCTATTCTTTGTAAACGGCATGAAATAGATAACAGCTGACTCATTCTAATACCTTCTTCCTGTTAATTGAAAAGAAAGCCTTCTGCATAAATCAGAAAGCTTTCACATAGATTGTATTTATTATTTATTTCTTTTTAGCTAGCCATTCTGCGAGAGCCTCTGCTTGAGGTTCTGGAACTAAACCAGCTGGCATTCCAGTTCCTTTACCATTAATAATAATATCTTTGATTTCTTCCTGGGAATATTCGCTTCCTACCTGAGTTAAATCTGGTCCCATTCCACCTGTTAAATCCGCTCCATGACATGTTATACAATTATTTTGGAAAATGGCGGAAGGATCCGTTGCGACTTCCTCTGGCTGATCTTTCTTTTCTCCGCCGCCTTCTTCTGCTTTTTTAATAGCTTCTTGTTGACCCAAGCCTACAAATGATATAACAATTACGACGAGTAATCCTATAATAGCAATAATAGCATATGGAATAACTGGGTTCTTTTTCATTGTGGTTCCTCCTTATGTAATCTTCATACTATGATTTTCCTAAAATATTGTTTGGTAAAAATTTTCTATTAGTTATTCCAGGAATTCTAGAACTCCTACTTCAAACTAATCTATAATTAGTTTACTTTAAAATCAATATAGTTTAAAGGGCTAAAATGTGACTAATTATAGAACAAAAACAAACTTTCTAACAGTATACCAAAAATACTTGCTATCTGTAGATATTTTAAATCAAGTTTCTTACCTAGTATAAACCAACTAACAAAATTAATTACGATAATTAGGTGAGTAGCAAAAATCAAATTCAAATATGTATCGATTAAAACTATCGACAACAAGAAAATTAATAATAAAAAAATCGCTAAAGCCAAATTATACCACATACTTTGCCGACGTTTGAATCCTTTAATTTCCCAAATTGAAGATAAAATAAAGATAAACAAAATTAGAATCTTTACATAGGGGGGGAAAAGCGTCGCATAGACGGCTAAGAGTGCAATAGGCAACAAAATAATTAATAGAAATAATTCTCCTGTTTTTAGCCATGATGAAGTATTTACCCAAGAAGTTTCAACTTTATTATCTTCTGTCTCATCCATATTCGTATATAACGCGAGAAGAAAGTCACAATAAACTTCAGGTAACATTTTATTTTTCTTCCAGTAATTTAACTCGTTGATAATCGTATTTTTTCGATTCTCAGTCAAACATGACCACCCCAATATAGATAGAAAACCTATATTTGATATAAAAAAGAAAGTGCATTAGAGTTTCACTACTGAACTTAGCTCAATATCGTTATAATAATAAGACCAACAGTCATTGACCCAGTAACTTGAGTCAATGACCGAAAATCATTTATTTTATTCAAGGAAATCTTTTAATCGTTTGCTTCTGCTTGGATGACGAAGTTTACGGAGTGCTTTGGCTTCGATTTGACGAATGCGTTCTCTTGTAACACCGAACACCTTTCCAACTTCTTCCAAAGTTCTGGTCCTACCATCATCCAAACCAAACCGTAATCGTAAAACATTTTCTTCTCTGTCTGTAAGAGTGTCAAGAACATCTTCAAGTTGTTCCTTTAACAGTTCATAAGCTGCATGATCTGATGGAGATACTGCTTCTTGATCCTCAATGAAATCACCTAAGTGGGAATCATCTTCTTCACCAATTGGTGTTTCAAGTGAGACAGGTTCCTGAGCAATTTTTAGAATATCACGAACCTTGTCAGGTGTTAATTCCATTTCATTACCTATTTCTTCAGGTGTTGGTTCACGTCCTATATCTTGAAGCAACTGACGTTGAACCCTAATTAGCTTATTGATTGTTTCAACCATGTGCACAGGGATTCTGATTGTTCGTGCCTGATCCGCAATTGCGCGCGTAATTGCTTGACGTATCCACCAAGTAGCATAAGTACTAAATTTAAAACCCTTACGGAAATCAAATTTTTCAACTGCTTTTATTAGTCCCATGTTACCTTCTTGAATAAGATCAAGAAATAACATACCTCGTCCAACATAACGTTTAGCGATACTTACAACTAGACGTAAGTTTGCCTCAGCAAGGCGTCGTTTGGCTTCTTCGTCACCTTTTTCAATCCGTGTGGCTAGCTCTATTTCATCGGCGGCAGATAGCAAATTAACGCGACCTATTTCTTTTAAATACATCCGAACTGGATCATTTATTTTTATACCAAGTGGGACACTCAAATCATTTAGATCAAATGTTTCTTCTTTTGAAATTTGTTGCATATTTGGATCATGCTCTGAATCACCAATTATTTCTACACCTTGTTCACCTAGGTACTCATAAAATTCATCCATTTGATCTGATTCTATTTCAAAATGAGATAGACGATCAGCGACTTCTTCATATGCCAATGTGCCGCGCTTTTTACCCATTTCAAGTAGCTGGTCCTTCGTTTGTTCAAGTGTTAATTCATTTTCGTTTTCTTTTGTTTGTGAAGGCATATTTTCGGCCATGAGTCCCCCTCCTTTCATGCTTTGTTTGTTGTCATTCTCAATTGTTGAGTTGTTTTTGAATTTCAATTATTTTCATTGCAATTTGTGCAGCCCTTATTGGGTCTTGTTGTTGTTCAGCTGACCTCTGCTCCTGTTTTAGCGACTTGATGGTAGCCATATCATTATTTTCAGCACGGATAAATCTGATATAATCATTAATTTCTTTATCACTAATGTTTTCATCAGTATAAATCATTGCAATTTCTATAACTAAATTTTTAATATCCTGGTCAGTTATTTTCTCAATAAAACGACTAACGTCTGCAGGGTGTTCCTCTTCATAGTATGCATAAAGATGTGTCACAATGATTTTGTGTACATCTATATTAAAAGCTGCTCCTATTTCCTCCTGCACTTTATCAGTTATGGCTCTATCTTTCAACATATATGCAATAAGCTGTTTTTCAGCATTTTGAAAGGCCGGTAACAATTTTTTTGTTTGATAATTATTATTAGCCCTATTAGTATATCTGTTCTTTTCTCTCTTATCCTTATTCTTCCCCACTTGTTTATGGTGTGAAAGCATATCCTGCTGTAATGTTTCTATAGATATATTGTGTTCATTACTTATCTCTCTTAAGTAATATTCCCGTTCGATGGAACTATCAATCATTGCTATTTCCTTAAGAAGGGAATCAATATATTTGAAACGATCATCTTCAAGACTTAAATTATAACTTCTTTTAATATAACGCATATAAAAAGATATATACGTTTCACTTGCTTTTATTACATCATTATGAAATGCCTCGTCACCATATGTATTAATATAGTCATCAGGATCCATTCCATCCTTTAGGCGAGCAATTTTCACATGACAACCAGCTTCTTTTAGTGTAGATGAAGCTTTATAAGTGGCTTCCACTCCGGCATCATCACCGTCATAACAAATAATTACGGTGTCAACATAACGCTTTAACAACTTTGCCTGGCTCGTTGTTAACGAGGTACCAAGTGTTGCTATGGCATTTTTAACACCTGACTGATAAGCGGATATAACATCCATATAACCTTCAAACAATACCGCTTCGCTTGCTTTTCTAATATATTTTTTAGCCAGATCAAAATTATACAAAAGCTTTCCTTTTTGAAATAGTTCACTTTCTGGGCTATTTAAATACTTTGGCTCACCATTTGATATGGTTCTACCACCAAAAGCAATTGTTTTACCAAGATGATTTCTTATTGGAAACATAACTCTTCCTCGAAATCGATCCGTAACTTTGTTGTCTTCTTCCAGTAAAACCAAACCCGCTTTTGCTAATATTTGCTGGTGAAAGCCTTTTTTCTTTAAGAATTCAGCAGTAAAGTCATTATCGTTTGGGGCGAAACCCAACTGAAACAAGTCCACCGTTTGCTCACTTATACCACGATCTTTAAAGTAGCTATAACCTGTTTTACCATCTTTGGTGAATCGTAATAAATGATGATATAGTTTTGTTAACCATTCATACGCTTCCAGCACACTCTGACTTTCCTTGGAGAGAGAACTCACTTCACTCGAAGCTGTCTCCGGTAAAGATATACCACTCTTTCCAGCTAAATACTCCATTGCTTCAAAAAAAGAGAATTGTTCAATCTCCATAACAAATGTAACTACATTACCGCCCTTCCCACACCCAAAACAATGGAAAATCTGTTTTTCCTGTGTAACTGAAAAGGAAGGCGTTTTTTCACCGTGAAATGGACATAAGCCAAAATAGTTTCGACCCTGTTTTTTTAACTGCACATATTCACCTATCACATCCACAATGTCATTTGCTTTTCGTACTTCTTCTATTGTTTCTTCTGGAATTTGATTCGGCATGTTTACCACCATATTTTATTATTCTGGATATAATGTGAAAACCCTGCAAGAAACGACAATATTTTTCCTGATTCGAAAAAAAAATTTCCTTCTGTAAGTTTAAACATAGAAGGAGTTCAATTTTGTTATGTCATGATAAAGTATGCAATGTTCCCACTATATTAACCGTTTTTTACCATTATTCCTCATGGAGTGACTACATAAACCTCCTTTAATAAGAATAAAACTAAAAAAGAGAATGCCATGTCCTACTAATTCTACATAAATAGAAGATATTCCTTCTTATCCACAGATGTTTTTTTGTTAAGCTAAATTAGAAATACAATAAGTACAAGAACATTTCGTAAGCACAAAAATTAATTATAAGGCATTTCTTACTAGATTACTAGTATTATATACTGTACAGATATGTATTAACATTAGAAAACCTTGACTGCACTTATGCAATAAGGAAAGTTTTTCTTTCCTTACTGCCAAAAAAGGCGGAAGCATTCTATCGTTTGCAATAGAATGCTCATTGTTACTATTAGTATGTTATTTTTTAATCATCTGTAATATGCTATTTGCTGTTTCCTCCACTGCTTTGTTCGACACATCAACCGTTTTGCATCCGATTTTAGTAACGATTTTTTCAAAGAACGCTAATTCCTGGTGTATTCTTTCCATATTAGCGTAGGTAGCTTTATCACCTAAGCCCAATGCCTTTAATCGTTCTTTTCTTATTTCATTCAATTTATCAGCAGTTATTTTTAAACCGATGCATTTATCTGGTGCTACTTCAAACAACTCATCTGGTGGATCTACCTCAGGTACTAACGGAACATTAGCGACCTTCAACCGTTTATGTGCTAGATACTGTGATAAAGGTGTTTTAGATGTTCTGGAAACCCCAATAAGAATAATATCTGCCCTTGAAATACCTCTAGGGTCACGGCCATCATCATATTTAACAGCAAATTCAATTGCTTCAACACGTTTGAAATAATCTTCATCCAACTGATGTACTAAACCCGCTTCAAGTCTTGGGGATGTTGAGAAAACACGCTCCATTGATTTCATCATAGGACCCATTATATCAATGGCTTCAACGTTAAGTTTTTCAGCTTCATTATTTAAATAATCACGTAACTTCGGTTCTACCAATGTAAAACCAATGATAGCACCTTTTTCTTTTGCAAGCTGTAGTGTTTCATCAATAATTACTGTATCTTCAACATAAGGTATACGATGAATTTTGTATTCCCCACCATTGAATTGACTTAATCCAGCCTTAATAACTAACTCAGCTGTCTCTCCGACAGAATCTGATAGAACGTAAACTAAAGGTTTCTTTCCCATAAGTGCTACCCCCTATAAATGATCTTCCATAATTAATTCTACAAAAGTTTTTGTTATCGTGGTTTTGGTTATTCTTCCTACAATTTCATTACCATTTTCTGTATCCTTAATAACTGGAATACCATCTATTTGTTTATTTATTAGTTTATTTGCAGCGTCTATAAGTAAATCATCTTTTCTGCAAAAAGTTATATTTGGCATCCGTGTCATGATAATGTGTACAGGTACATTTGTTAAATCCTGATTACCAATACTAGCACGCAGTAGATCCTTTCGAGATAAAACACCGGTTAGGCAAGTATTTTTATCAACAACAAATAATGTACCAACATCTTCTAAAAACATAGTAGAAATAGCGTCATATACAGACGCACTTTCATTCACAACGATTGGTATTGATTGAAAATCCCGTACTTTAAACTGTCTAACCTTTTCAGTTAATAGCTCTGAGCCAGTTTTACCGGTGTAAAAATACCCTACTCGAGGACGAGCATCCAGAAAATCTGCCATCGTTAAAATTGCCAGGTCAGGTCTAAGCGTTGCCCGTGTTAGTCCAAGACGCTGCGCTATATTTTCTCCAGTGATTGGTCCGTTTTCTTTTACGATTTCAATAATTTTTTCCTGTCTTGTAGATAAATCCACTATCTCACCACCCACACGCCTATTATGTCATACTATTTCTAAACATTATAGCCTATTTCGGATGGAAAAGACAAACAGAAAAATTTTTACAAGTATAGTACATCATTTAAAACTGTTGTTTCCATTCAATTTTGCTTAAGTCTGCATAAAGGTTTATTAAATCCGCTATTTTATTTAATAAGGCCATTCGGTTATGACGGATCAGAATGTTTTCAGTCATCACCATATTGTTTTCAAAAAAGTTATGAATTGGTTTAGCAAGCCCAGCTAATTGATCAATAGCTTCATTAGCATTCTTGTTTTCATTTGCTTCTTTAAATTTAAGTGCAATTTCTTCAAAATAACTAAAAAGTTCTTTCTCTGATTGTGTTTCAAAAAGTGAAGCGTTTATTTCTTCTGCTTCAGGTTCTTTCTTTGCTATATTCAGAACCCGAACTAAAGATTCATTTACCTCTTTAAATTTATCTTGATTTCGTTTATTAGCAAGCACTTTTGCCTTATTAACTGTGTAATGGAAAACACCAATACGCTTTTGTATTACCGCATCAATGATATCTGTTTCAATATTATTATTTTTCATTAGATGGTTTGCGCGTAAACGGAAGAAATCAGTTAAATCTTTTCTAATCTTTTCTTCATCGCCTTGTTCTATATCTAAATTCCGATAAATCCCTCTAGATATTTCTATCAAATCTTCCAGGGTAATATGCCATTTCTTTTCTTCCAAAATCCTTAATATCCCTACTGCTTGCCTACGTAACCCATATGGATCAGAAGAACCAGTTGGAATTAAGCCAATAGATATACAACCAACTATCGTATCTAACTTGTCAGCAACACTAACGATTGCACCTTCAACAGTTTCAGGAAGTGGGTCGTTTGCTTGTACTGGTAAATAATGTTCCCTTATTGCAGTTGCTACATGTTGTTCTTCGTCGTGATAAAGTGCATATTTCTCTCCAATTACCCCTTGTAAGTTCGTGAACTCATTTACCATGTTTGTCGCTAGGTCAAATTTACTTATTCCTGCTGCACGAATCGATTGTGCAGTAATAGCCTCGTTCGTTTCTAGTGACTTTGCCAAGCGAGTAGTTAATTTTGCCACCCGGTTAACTTTATCTGTAATGGTGCCTAATTTCTCCTGAAATACAACACGTTTAAGTTTTTCCTGATAAAAGTCGATAGAGTGTTTTCTATCCTCCTTATAGAAAAATTCTGCATCTGATAAACGAGCATGTATTACTTTTTCATTTCCTTTGATAACAGTTGAAATGTGATCATCATTCCCGTTTCTAACCCCTATAAATGTTGAAAGCAATATATCTTCATTTGACTTCACAGGAAAATAACGTTGATGAACTTTCATTGATGTGATTAGTACTTCACTAGGCAAATTTAGAAATGATTCTTCAAATGAACCTGCAAAGACAGTAGGATACTCTACTAAATTCCGTACTTCCTGCAGTAGATCATCCGTTACGATTACATTAAAATGATGTTTGTTTTCCAAATCTTTTATTTGAGCTAAAATTATTTCTTCACGCTCTTTAGCATTTACAACCACATAATTTTTTCTAAGTTCTTCCTGGTAGCTATCCGCATTCTTAAGGAGAACAGTTCCCCCTAAAAAGCGGTGGCCAAATGTATGATTTCCAGTCTGTACATTAGCCACCTCAAACGGTATTACTTCTCCATCGTAAAGTGCTACCAACCAACGAATTGGCCGTGCGTAACGCATGGACTGAGTTGCCCATCGCATGTTTTTTGGAAATTGTATTGATTCAATAACTGTATGAAATGATTGGAGTAAATCGAAAGTAGATTTACCTTCAATCCTTTTTTTAACAAAAATATAATCTGTATCTTTTATTTTTTTTGTATAAATATCTTCTGGCGTCTTACCATGGCCTTTCGTAAAGCCGATCGCAGCTTTTGACCAGTTCCCCTCTTGATCCTGTGCAATTTTCAATGCTGGTCCTTTCACTTCTTCTTCAATGGTTTCTTGTGATTCGGCACAGCCATTTATAATAATAGCTAAGCGTCTAGGTGTTGAAAATGATTCTACTAGGTCAAAAGAAAGACGTAACTCCGTAAGCCATTGTTCTGTAAGCTGCTTGAATTGAAGCTCTGCATCATCAATAAATCGTGCTGGTAATTCTTCCAGACCTATTTCTACTAATACATCTTTCGCCATTTATACTTCCTCCTTCTTAAGCATTGGGAAACCAAGCTTTTCCCGTTCTGCAACATATGTTTTAGCAATCGATCTAGCTAGATTTCTAACTCTTCCAATATAGCCAGTTCGTTCTGTTACGGAGATAACACCTTTTGCGTCCAATAAATTAAATGTGTGAGAACATTTCAGAACATAATCATATGCTGGGAAAACCAATCCTTTGTTCATAATGGTTTTCGCTTCCTTCTCGTACATAGCAAACAATTCAAATAACATATCGGTATCAGATTCCTCAAACGTGTAAGTAGAATGTTCATATTCTGGTTGGAAGAATATATCGTGAACAGTCACACCTTCTGTCCATTCCAAATCAAATACATTATCTTTATCTTGAATATAAGATGCAAGACGCTCTAAGCCGTATGTCAGCTCAACTGTTACGGGATTTGCTTCTAGCCCACCGATTTGTTGAAAATAGGTGAACTGGGTTATTTCCATTCCATCTAGCCAAACTTCCCAGCCTAGCCCAGCAGCGCCAAGTGTTGGGTTTTCCCAATTATCCTCTACAAATCGGATATCGTGCTCTAGCGGATCTACGCCGAGTGCCTTTAGAGAATCCAAATACAATTCTTGAATATTGTCTGGTGAAGGTTTCATAATTACCTGGAATTGGTGGTGCTGATACAAGCGATTAGGATTTTTCCCATATCTTCCATCAGCTGGCCTTCTTGATGGTTCGACGTAAGCCACATTCCAGGGTTCAGGTCCAAGACTGCGGAGTAATGTCATAGGTGACATAGTTCCCGCTCCTTTTTCTACGTCATACGCTTGCATAAGGATACAATTTTGGTCTGACCAGTAAGCTTGCAATGTTAAAATCATCTGTTGAATATTCACTACTTAACTCCCTTTCATATTCCACTTTATTTTAGAAAAATCAGGCAACAAAAAATCCGTCCCTATGTCTAAAAAACTTAGACATAGGGACGGATTAGTTCCGCGGTTCCACCCTACTTGCTTTGTCTTACACAAAGCCACTTTAGTTAATATGCTCAGGAGTTCCTTCTCTCTTGATCTACTGCCTGGCTCCCACTATCCCAGGATCGCTTCCTAATAGACGACAAAAGATACTTTTCTCCTTCATAGCACCTGTTCTGTTTTAAATATGTACAAATCATAGCCTATTTCTTTGCACTTTGTCAATCGGCTTAACCTTACTTCAATACTTCAATTGATCAATTTGTCTCAGAAACTTTTTTGATTTTAGAAAGTAACCACCATATTGATCATAATAAGCATCTAATAAATTTCGCAATAAGACCTTATTTTCCTCTTTTATTGTAATTGTGCCAACCTGCTCAAGACCTACTTCTAAAAAAACCCTTAGTAGCTTCGCAATTGATTTAGGCAGTCCAATTGCCATTGGGTCAATAAATGTACACCGGTTACATAATAACCCACCTTCTGCTATTGAAAAGCTTACTAAGTCTTCTCTTCGATTACAGTTAAGACAGTTATCTACTATGGGGGAAAACCCACCTTTTTTAAATAACTTAAGTTCATACATCATTATCGGAATATCTGCTTCTTCATTTTCTGAAATCCAGGTCATTGTTTTGGATAACTGATCATATATATAATAATCAGGTTCTTGTAAGTCAACTAGTTTGTCGGTCAATTCTACGATATAAGCTGCATAAGCAGTTTTTATTATATCTTCACGAATTGCCCTATTCGAATTTAGAATTTCAGCTTGTTGAATGGTACTTAAACCTTTACTTATATATACGAAAAACTCACCATGAATGAATGGCTGCGTAACAGCAGCCATCCTACTTTTTGTCTTTTTAGCACCCCTGGCTAATCCGGAAAACTTGCCAACCTTTTTACTAAAAATCGTTACAATTTTATGCGTTTCACCATAATCCTGTGTTTTGATAACAATACCTTCTATTTTTTCAAGCACACAGTCTCACCTTTACTTTCTCATCCTGTCCATTCAAATCAATACAATGATTTGACCTATTGCAACCTATTTATTACATTTTTGTGTTCATCTCGTCACTAACTTCATTGTCACTTTGCGTGGAAGAGCCATCTGAATCATTTTCTAGCTCTTTCCATAATAAATAGGTTTCAATGTTTCCTGTATGACTAAATAATCTCCAGGTTAAGTCTATCACAAGAAACCCCACCTTTCTTTAACATGTTTGTTTAAGAACTTACGTTTATTTTGACCACACATTGATAAAGCATGAGATTTAAATATTACCATGTTTAATATTCGTCACTACGGAACCCATATTCTTTTAACTGGGTTTGCTTATTTCGCCAATCCTTTTTAACCTTGATCCATAGCTCCAGATAAACTTTAGACCCTAACAATGCCTCAATATCTTTTCTCGCATTTTTACCTATATTTTTCAACATATTTCCTTGCTTTCCAATCAAAATTCCTTTTTGCGTACTTCGTTCAGTTATAATAATTGCCTGGATAAATACCGCATTTGATTCTCGTTTTTCAATATTTTCAATTACAACAGCAATAGAATGGGGGATTTCCTCATGAGTAAGCTGTAAAACCTTTTCACGAATTAATTCACCAATAATAAATCTTTCAGGATGGTCTGTGACCTGATCTTCCGGGTAGAATTGTGGTCCTTCTGGTAGTTTTTCTTTTAAAACATCTAATAAATGATCTACATTGTTACCTTCTAACGCTGAAATCGGAATAACTTCCTCGAACTTATGCTTATCCTTATATTTTTCAATTAAAGGAAACAATTCATCCGGATGGATTAAATCAATTTTATTGATAATTAAATATACTGGCCTCTTAACTTCTTGCAGACGATCTAAAATGTATTGATCACCTTTACCATATCCTTCTTTTGCATTAATCATAAACAAAATTGCATCCACTTCATTAAGTGTGTTTTCAGCTATTTTAACCATGAAATCCCCAAGACGATGTTTTGGTTTATGAATTCCTGGCGTGTCGATAAACACTAGCTGTGAGTCTTGATCGGTCAATACCCCTTGTATCTTATTTCTGGTTGTTTGTGGTTTATCACTCATTATAGCGATTTTTTGACCGATAACACGGTTCATAAAAGTTGATTTACCAACATTTGGTCTTCCAATTATAGCAACGAAACCTGATTTAAATGAATTCATGACTGACCTCCGAGGCGTTTTGTCTGGTTATCTATTCTCTTAGATAACCGCATTTTTTAATGTACATTAATAATACTATAAAAACTATCTACTTTCACGTATTCGACAAAACAATTGAAAACAATACAGAATCACACATATCATGCCATAGTATAAGTCTGTATATAACCAACCAAAGAACATACTTTCTTTACCGACAAAATATGATTTTAGAAGTTCGAAACTAATAGTGATTTATTTTTGTTTGAGTCAACTTGGCTTGTTGCCAATTTTTATAGCTGAAGCCCAATTTACACTTATGCAGAAAGAAACATTTATACATACTTTCTTTACTGTCTAAAAAAACCCGTTTTTTAAACGAGTTTTTTAGAAATACAACATATATAATTTTGGAATAAATAGTACACATCCTATAACAAATGCAGTGACTGCAGCGATTAAAACCGCACCAGCGGCAATATCTTTTATTACCTTTGCAGAAGGATGGATCTCAGGTTTCAGGTAATCGATTAGCTTTTCAATAGCAGAATTAGTTGTTTCTGTTACGAGAACAAGTCCAATAGCTAAAAATATGATTGCCCACTCTACTGTAGACAGTTTCGTCAATAAACCAGCCAAAACAACGACGATGGCAGCTGCTAAATGAAGACGAAAATTACGTTCTTTTTTAACCATTTCAATTAATCCATTCCAAGCATAGGAGAATCCAATTGATTTTTTTTTATCTTGTAAGTTCAAAGGCATCTAAAATTTCCTCTTGTTTTTGAAACATTTTCTTTTCATCTTCGTCATTCATATGATCATAACCTAACAAATGCAGAAATCCGTGTAGAGTCAAAAATCCCAATTCACGTTCGAAGCTATGATTATATTCGTCAGCTTGTTCCACAGCACGTTCAACTGATATTACTATATCACCCAGCATTAACGGCATATCTTCACCAACAATATTTAACTCATCCTCCATTGTTTCCTGAAGGGCAAATGATATAACATCAGTTGGTTTGTCCTGTTGTCTATAATTCCGATTGAGCTCTTGTATTTCTTTATCTGTAACAAAATTAACAGACGTCTCTGCTTCTTGCGTAATTCCCTCTTTTTCAGCTGCGAAAATTAATAAACGTTGTAGCATATCAATGTAATCGCTCGTTACTTTATTCGTTTGGTCATGAAAATCAATAAACATTTTCACTTTGCCTCCTTTGTTGGATATTGGATCCTTGAGTGAAAAATACCTTTTAATGCCTCACATATTGTTCGGTGAATCTTTTTTAACTCGTTTAAGGTTAATGGACTGTCATCCAATTGTCCATCCATTAATCGGTCATTAATAATAGACGAGACAATTTCTTCGATTTTCTCTTCAGTTGGTTCCTTAAGGGAGCGTACTGCCGCCTCGACAGAGTCACAAATACAAACTATTGCTGCTTCCTTAGTTTTTGGTATCGGACCAGGGTACCTGAATGATTTTTCATTTACCAACTTATTGTTTTCTTTTTCTTTGAAATAAAAAAACTTTAATAACGTTGTACCATGGTGCTCTTTTGCAATAGCAACTATCTCCTTAGGAAACCGATGTTTTTTCAGCAGTGCTGCACCATCATAAGGATGATTGATAATAATCTCCGCACTGTGTTTTGGCTTCATGGAATCATGCGGATTTTTTATTGATAACTGATTTTCAATGAAAAACTGAGGTCTTTCTGTTTTACCTATATCGTGGTAATATGCCCCCACCCTTGCCAGTAGACCATTTGCTCCAATGGCATCACATGCTGTTTCACTTAAATTTGCGACCATTATAGAGTGATGATAAGTACCAGGTGCTTCTGTCAGTATTTTTCGTAACAATGGCTGATTTGGACTAGCAAGTGAAATTAGTTTATTGTCAGATAAAATTCCTAAACTGGTTTCGAAAAATGGAAGTAGCCCTATCGCAAATACAACAGACAGAATTGCTGCAGCAAATCCTAAGCCAGTCTGAATAAATAAGTCACTTAAGGTATATTTTTCAAAGGACAAAAATAAAAATATTAGTACAGCCAAAACATTTACAATGCTCATTCCTAAACCAGCTTTTAGAATTGCTAAACGATCCTTTACATTCATTAGAAAAATAATTCCAGCTAATTGAGAAAAGAAGAAATAAATACCTGCTTCTACATTTAAGGATCCTGGTATTTGGTTGTTAAATAGTATACTGCCCAACACAGCGTATATCCCCGCAAGAACTATCGCAAATCTCTCATTTATCAGTTGTTTAACAAGCAATACACCCGTAGCAACAGGCGCAACAAAAAACAACTGATTTACTTGGGTAACATACAGGCTGATTACCTTCATAATCGATACAACTACAAAACTTATTATTAACACGGATGCTAGTTTCCCTTTGTCCATCTTTTTTTGACCGGACAATTCGACTACCTCATAGGTGACAATTCCTATAATTAATAGAATTAATAGCGCAAGTCCTATGACGGGATATACATTTCTTTCTTTATTTAGCAGTCCTACTAATTTTAACTCTTCAAACAATTGATCAGTAATTGTTTGTCCTTCCCTGACAATGATTTCCCCCGCTCGAATTACAACTGGATCAACATTGTGTGCAGCTTCCTTTCTAGCATTTAAGGTTTTCTCAACATCATAGAAAGAATTTTCCACCACTGCAAAATCAGTTAGTGTGATCAATGCTTGTCTTACATCAGTATCTAGTTGTGAATATGTTAACGTCTGGATTACTTCAGTAGTTGAACTTTGAACGTTTTCCATACGGACACCTTTGTTTAACGTTTCCTTTAATGATTCAACAAATACTTTTTCCCCTTTTTCTCTTTGGCTAGGAGTTGAATTGACTAAACGCAATAAAACACCTTTATCAATGGATTCGACTATTTCAGATGATAAAATCTGTTGTAGTAGCTGGACTTTTTCCTGACTGCCTAAAATCATCCCTTCATTGTTATTCTCGGAACTTTGAATTTCAATGGATTTTTTTTCCTCAACCTTTGCCACAGCATCAAAAATTTCATTTATGTAGTTAATCTGCTCTTCATTTATTTCAGTAGATACATTGTATCTATCATCTACTGCCTGAACAGCTTCCCGAGTTTTACGTTTTGTTTCTTGTTCATTTTGAATTGTAATTGGTGAACGGATCGTTTCATTTGCACTGCTAAATCTTTCTATGTTGTAAGTTTCTGTATGAACGTTATTTAATGTCATCAGGAAAAATAAAACCCCTAAAACAAGCATAGGAAAAATAATTGGTATCCATTTTGTTTTATGGGTAAAAAATGATTTTAATCTGTTTCGCAGATTCATTATCCATTCACCTCAGATAGTAAAAATAAGCCCTTATTGATTATTTATCTAGGGCTTATTTATTACGTTTGGGAAATACAGATTTACATATGCAACGTTTTTAATTTTAAAATTTCCTTCACAGTTCAACTATCCTTATTGGATTCATAAGCATGAATTATCCGCTGGACCAACGGGTGTCTTACAACATCTGTCTGTGTTAAATGGATGAAATTTATTCCTTTCACGCCTGCCAACAATTTATCAGCAATCCTCAACCCGGAATTTACTCCCTTAGGTAAGTCTACCTGTGTTACATCTCCTGTTACAACCATTTTTGAACCAAAGCCTAACCGCGTTAAAAACATTTTCATTTGTTCAGGTGTAGTGTTTTGCGCCTCATCCAAAATAACAAATGCATCATCCAGAGTTCGGCCTCTCATGTAAGCTAGCGGGGCTATTTCAATTGTTTCTCTCTCAATTAGCCTAACAGTATGCTCAGCGCCTAGCACATCATGAAGGGCGTCGTATAACGGTCTTAAGTAGGGGTCTACCTTTTCTTTAAGATCACCAGGTAGAAAACCTAAACTTTCTCCAGCTTCAACCGCAGGACGCGTCAGGATAATACGTTTAACCATTCCATTTTTCAAAGCATGGACCGCCATTACTACAGCCAAATAAGTTTTTCCGGTACCAGCTGGGCCAATTCCAAAAACAAGGTCGTTTGCCCTAATTGCACTCACGTATTTTTTTTGCCCCAAGGTCTTAACTCTTATTGATTTACCTTTAACGTTTTTAGTTATTTCATCCTCGAATAAGGTTTCAAATTGATTGATTTTTCCTTCTTTTGCTAGTTCAATAGCATATACCACATCACGCTCAGCAATTGTTAAACCTTTACGAATGATAACAAGCAATGTTAAAAGGATATCTTGAGTTAACGCGCTTGATTCTTCCGTGCCAGAAACACTTACTTTCTCTCCTCTAGTCACAATAGAAACATCAAGTTTGTCCTCAATTTGTTTGAGAAACTTATCGTTTGTCCCAAATAACGCCAATGCTTCATTTGTATCATTTAAGTGCAAATCAACTGTGTTTAAATTTGTCGACATAATCAGTCTCCTTGAGTTATAGGTACGGATTTGGCAATATTTTCTTCTACCGTCAAATATAAGATTAATTTTACTTTACCATTCCCAGTTGTTTCATGCAAAACTTTTTCAGAAATAACTTTTGCATTTTTGTCAAGATGTAATAATAACTCCTTTTTTGCTTGTTCTATGCCAACTGCAATTGCCTTATTTTTTGTACGGTTTTCTTTTCTGTACTTTTTCTCGTGTCTTACAGATTCTAGCACGTTGATCGGTAATTCCCAATTGAAGAAATGCAGAGGTGTTCGATTTACGTCTGTTTGTATATGTTTAAATTCACTACTACCGAAGCCCCAAAAGGGGATATCCAGGTTTCCTATCTCTAAATAAAGCTTTTTGTCTTGTTCTCCAGTTAACTCTTCATATTCTGCTTGTAAAGGTATAGTAACAGAAACTTCGTACCAAGTTTTGGCAACTACTTCACCTTGTGCTTCCACTAATGAGTCTTTTTCTTTTTTACTTTCTTTATCTTTTTCATTTTCTCCACTAATATTCCCCGAAACCAATATATCACCAGCCTCAACAAAATCGTATATATTTACTTTTGGCAATCCCTTAGAAATGTACATATACGTAATGACACCTTCTTTTGTTGCGACTAAGTTACTTGGGCCTTTCACTTCCTTCTTTTCAACAATAGTTTTCTCTACTACTTCAATTTGAAAGGTTGTCCCCTTTTTTTCAACACCTACCCACAAAAGCTCAGGGATATCATGTAATAACTGTTGCTGAATGGCACTTGGAGAATCCAATGAAAAACCCAAGGCACCGGTATGAATACCATATGTGTTTAATTGTTTAGTTATTTTTTTTTCTATATCTTTTGGTACACCATTTATTTTAATGTCCCAAATAATGTTGGATAAATACAAAATTAATAAAAGACAAACACCTATACTTATGATAAATTCCTTTCTGCTCATTAGTTTTTTTATAAGGAAAGGAATTCCTTTCCTTTGTGTTACCGATATGGTGTACAGATCATTATTTTGTACATTTTCAAGCTCCCCCAAGTCCTGTAATCTTATTTTCCCTTCACATAACGTGTTTGATTTTTTTATTACATTCCACACCACTATTTCCTGATTTACACATTGTTGCAAAAACAACTCGGGGTTAGTGCCTTCAACTAATATAGTTACATAACCTGTTAGAAATGAACCCTGTATATGCTTCATTGCTACCTCCTTCTTTAGCTGGTAATATAAGATACGTCTTTAACTTTTCCTTCTAGTAACAATTCCTGTGGTAACATCATTTTAAGTACAAACCCCGTGCCGGAAATTTTGATCATCCCTGTATTTGCTTTTACAATAAGTTCTGTGTCAGAGTAAACAATTAACCCCTTATGATTTTCTACATACACGTGAAGTTGCCCGAGGATTGTAATTCGCGGCATATCAGAAACTATGTCAGAAGGAAGTGCAAATTGATTCATTACCCAAGGCAGGAATCGTTGGTGTTTTTTTGTCAAATGTGCAACCTCCTTTTACCTTCATATTTATGAATAAACCCTTTAAATAAGAACATAAAGTCAAACTTCATTCAGCAAGAAAATTGATTCTAACAAAGCGAATAAGGTTTTTACTGGCTGTTATCAGTTGTTGTACTAATTGAATCTGAGAGCCAATAAAAAAAGCCCCCAAAGATTGAGTGTGATACTCAGCCTTCGGAGGCTTAAACTTAATGTATACGTTTTACCTTCTGCGTTCAGAAGCAATACTTTTATATGGCTTTTTTGCTCTTGGTGCACCTAAAACTTCGGACATAATAACACCATTCACCAATCCCTGTTTGGATAGATTGTTACTTACTTGCTTCTTCAAACGATTATTTTTATGTGAGTTATATGATGGTGTTACAGATTTTTTTCTTGGTATTGCATCATGTTTTCCATTATCGATTGCGTGGTGGGTAGACTGATTATCAACTGACATGGTTTCATGGTCCTGTCGTTCTTTAGTTGACTCATCATAACTGCCACTATATCCACCAGATGGAGTCGAGCTTGGTTTCGGGTTCGAAGCGGAATATGGATTGTTTTTCTCATTTCCTTTGCTGCTTCGGTCTTTTAAAAAACCAGCTATTCCACCGACAATAGCTAAAATGATTAGTATATTTCCAAAAACTGTGTCTAAGATTCCATCCATTATACCCCTCCTGAATTCAGTTGACAGGTATTATTTTTCACTATCGGTATTTTTTTCGTCAGACAGTTTGCCAATTGTATCTCTCATATCTGTATCGGCGTCAATGTTTTTGTAATTCATATAATCCATTACACCCATATTACCAGAGCGTAGTGCTTCAGCGAGTGCTTTTGGAACTTCTGCTTCAGCTTCCACAACAAATGCACGCATTTCCTGAACTCGTGCAACCATTTCCTGTTCTTGTGCAACAGCCATTGCACGTCTTTCTTCTGCTTTTGCCTGTGCAATACTCTTATCTGCCTCTGCCTGATCCGTTTGTAGTATTGCTCCAATATTCTTTCCAATATTTATATCCTCAATATCAATTGAAAGTATTTCAAATGCAGTACCTGCGTCAAGACCTCGATCCAAAACAGTTCTTGAAATACTGTCTGGATTCTCTAAAACTTTTGCATGTGTCTTAGAACTACCAATTGTACTTACAATACCTTCTCCGACACGAGCAAGAACTGTTTCTTCACCAGCACCACCAACAAGACGGTCAATATTCGCACGTACTGTAATACGCGCTTTCGCTTTTACTTCAATTCCGTCCATTGCAATACCTGCAATAAAAGGAGTATCAATAACTTTTGGATTAACACTCATTTGAACAGCTTGTAATACATCTCTACCAGCAAGATCAATTGCCGCGCCACGTTCAAATTTTAACTCAATATTTGCTCTGTGGGCTGCTATTAATGCATTGACAACCCTGTCCACATTACCTCCAGCTAGGTAATGACTTTCAAGTTGATTTGTGTTCAAGTCCAAACCTGCTTTATACGCTTTTATAAGCGGGTTAATTACACGCGATGGGACAACTCGACGCAATCGCATACCTACTAATGTAAAAATACCAACTTTTACCCCCGCTGCTAAAGCACTAATCCATAACATTACAGGTATAAAGGTAAACAATACTGCAACAACTATTAATATAATACCAATTATAATTAATGGCATAAACTCCTGTATTTCCATCATTTAAATTCCTCCTATTATTTTATAACTCTCTTACTACAATTCTTGAACCTTCAACCCTAACAATTTTTAATGGTTTATCCTTTTGAATAAATCGCCCTTCAGAAACCACATCCAATCGTTCTTCATCAAAACGTGCAGTTCCTGATGGCCTGAGCGCTGTTAGCGAAAGACCTTCAAGGCCAATTAACTCAAGACGATTTACTGTAGACACATAACCCAGTTCAGTAGATGTTGTATCTTTTAAGATTATGTGCCGAAAGAGCCCTTTTTCCATACCAATGCTTCTAAACAAAATAACAGATGCAATAATTGACAGGATAAAAGCAATTCCAATGCTCATCGCCATGTGTCCCATGTCCTGACCTGACATAAACAATGAGGCCACTACACATCCAATACCTAGTAAGCCAACTATACCACCAGGTACAAAAAACTCAGCTATAATCAAGACAAGACCTAATATTAATAAAATAATGGCTTCCATACCAGCCAAACCGGCTATTATATGTCCATAGAAAAACAACACCAAAGACAAAAGCCCCAAAATACCAGGTATTCCAAATCCTGGTGAAAAAACCTCAGCAATTAAACCTAAACTTGCAATAGATAGTAATATTGGAATAACAATTGGATTTGTTAAAAACCGCGCAAGTTCTTCAGAAAAAGTAGGTTGCATTTCAACTATAGTAGCATTATTAATCCCTAGCTCATTAAACAACTCAGTACGATCCTCTACTATACCAGAAGAATAACCCACCTCTAAAGCAGACTTTGGCCCTAGAGTTAAATATTTTCCAGTGGGCGCCCCTAGTTCTGGTAAATCAATCTCTGGATTTGCCATAGCTGCTGCGTATTTGGGGTCTCTTCCTTTTGATTCTGCCGCGCTTTTCATAGCTGCTAACCAAGCAGACTGTGCCTTTTTATTAGCCGCAGTCCCGTCTGAATTAATAACACCACTAGCTCCCATCGTTGCATGAGGTTTCATATATATCGTATCTGTATTCAATGCTATATAAGAGCCAGCAGATAGCGCTTTGTTGACGACAAAAGCAACTGTTTTAGTGTCGAGATTCTGGATAAGTTCCGCAATCTGTCCCGCAGCGTCTACCCTACCACCAGGGGTGTCTATCTCAAAGATAATATACTCAGCACCTTCTGCCTCTGCAGTCTCTGTTGCTCTTGAAAGGAAAGCTTTTAATCCTTGCTCTACCGTGTCTTCAATTGGAATGATGTATACTAACCCGCCTTCACTGGAAGGTTCAGCCTTACTTGAGTTGTTGAATAAAAAAAGAAAAGCTATGAATATGGTTGATACTAAAATCAGATATGTAGTGAGCTTTTTGTAAAACACACCTATTCACCTCCTTTTGCCCTTATATGTTATACGGGATAACCGGTAATTTAGTTTCATTAACTTATATAACTTATTTTGATAGTATCACAAAATACTAATATTAGCCTAAGTCAGTTCTTTATT
>NZ_JBMERP010000033.1:0-38049 GCF_049310925.1 Virgibacillus sp. DJP39
TTATTATCTCTAAAAAAAGTAACCCATTCACCATTAACCTTTTCAACAGAGAGTACATTGATCGATTCCGCCCAATCTTTTGTACTTATGTATACGTCATCTGCTTCAGGTGGTTGTTGATTTTGATAAAAGATATAGGAACAGGAAATGATTATAATTATTGCGACGATAGAGAGTATCCTTTTCATAGTAAATCCTTTCTTATTTTAGTTTTAGTTTTAGAGTAACATAAAAAGTTAATACCTTTATATGGAATAATACTATTAAATTTTAAAAAGTTCGGCTTATCGCCCTAGTCGTACATATGCAGAAAGAAAGCTTTTATACTGCAAAAAAAGCCGAAGGGAAACCCCTCCGGCTTGTGAAAATTTGTATTAACCTTCTACAACTACTTCTTCTTCTGTTTCTACTTCTAATTTCAGTTCGATTGTTTCAACAGATTCAGTTGTTTCTTCTGTTCCTTCTTCTGCTGGATCCTCTACTACTGT
Organism: Virgibacillus sp. DJP39; assembly: GCF_049310925.1. Lineage (NCBI taxonomy): Bacteria > Bacillati > Bacillota > Bacilli > Caryophanales > Bacillaceae > Virgibacillus > Virgibacillus sp. DJP39. The sequence goes on from NZ_JBMERP010000033.1 coordinate 489, forward strand.
TTCTTCTTCCGTTGATACTTCCTCTTCTACTTCAACTGTCGCATGTACTGCAGAGTTTGCAGCTGCATGTAATTTTGCATTTTCGCTTGCATTCTCGCTTGCCTGTGAATTAATTTTGTTTGCAACAGATGGACTAACTTTCTCTTCCTTGTCTGCTTCTACTTCCACTTCTTCACTTGTTTCTGTATCAACATCTGTTTCTGTTTCCGTAGTTTCAGTAGCTTCTGTTTTTTCATCAGTTACTACTTCTTCTGTTGGTGTTTCTTCTACTACTTCTGTTTCTTCTTCTGTTGTTACTTCTTCTTCTACATCTGTTTCTTCTTCAACTGTCGCATGTACTGCAGAGTTTGCAGATGCATGTAATTTTGCATTTTCACTTGCATGCTCGCTTGCCTGTGAATTGATTTTGTTTGCAACAGATGGACTAACTTTCTCTTCCTTGTCTGCTTCTACTTCCTCATCATCACTTGTTTCTGCATCAACATCTGTTTCTGTTTCCGTAGTTTCAGTAGCTTCTGTTTCTTCGTTAACTGGAGCTTCTACTACTTCTGTTTCTTCTTCCGTTGCTGCTTCCTCTTCTACTTCAACTGTCGCATGTACAGCTGAGTTTGCCGAAGCATGTGCTTTTGCATTTTCACTTGCATGCTTGCTTGCCTGCGATTTGGTTTTTTTAGCTTGAGTTTTTGTTTTAACTTCAACTTTTACCTTTTCAACTTTGTGTGAGTTATCTGAAGCCGCTTCACTTACTTGGGCTCCACCAAGGATCCCGGCTGATACTACTCCTGCTAACATAAATGATTTAACTACTGTAAGTCCTTTAATTTTCATTTTTATATTCGCTCCCTTTTCATTTGTTTGTAAGTGTTTTTACAATAACCATTAGAAAAAAGGAGTTACTTGCGGCGGCTGGAACGGTGGTGCATTAACCCATTGATTACGGTATTCTCTAAGATGAGAAATAAAGGGTTGAATCCGTTTTAGATTCGAATGTTTCCAAGCTTCAAGCGACGATTTGTCAATAAAGCTAGTGGTGTTTTGCCCACTACGGTCTTTGGAGGGTCCAACTGGAACTTTTGTACTGTGCTGCGTAACAGCAATAGAATCCTTTGGAACCTTCTCCTTACTAAAAGGAATTTGTTTGTTCTCTTCTGTATCTGGTTTTTCTTTGATATAGTCCGTCTCTTTAACGGAAGGTACGCTATTAACATCTTTAGCATGATTAGTAGCTTGCTGATTACCTTCCTTCCTTGGACTATCATGTGGAACTGATTTTGTAGAATTCTTTTCTACTTGTGCATTACTTGAATAATTGTCGTCGCTGCCTTCTTTTGGCTTTTGCTTCTTTTTGTTCTTATTGACTACTTTTTTGTTCTTCTTTTTAGTAGTCTCACTATCTTCTGAGACTTTTTCAATTCCTTTTCTGACTACTTGGGCTTTCTCCCTTGCTTCTTCATTAGCTTGACTAGGTAATTCAACAGCTTTTTTAGCCTTTTCCTTTACCTGCTGTGGAATAACTTTATCAGCTTTTTCATGTGCTTGAGCTGGTACGGGCACCTTAACTTTCGCGTTTGAAGATTTATTTTGTAAATCTTTTACACCTTGGTTTACGTGATCATTTAGCGCATTAGGATTCTTCGCTTTCTCACTTTTCTGAGCAAATACATCCATCGGGAAAATTAAGGCGATACCTATGATGATAAAACCGGTCAAATAGAGTTTTCGAAAGTTCAAACTTTCACCACCTTTCTGTATGAAAATGTTTTGAATCTTTCTACTAAGAAGGTTCGTCCATTATAGTTACTTTTAGACGGTTTACATTATTTATAAGTTAAAACACAACTTTCTTCCTACACGTCTGTTCAAAATCAACAAGAGTTAATTAAGTTAAAATGCTTCACAAAACGAGCTAAACCGAGTATTATACATATAAAACATATAGGAAAGGTCGGAATTAATCATGAGTGAAGAAATCCGTTCAGTACCACGTCCATTGGTACGATTGAATCAGTGGTTTATAGTGGCTTCTGTAGTCCTAACCTGGGTAACTGGCCAAGAATGGATACTTGTTCTCCCACTAATTGCTGGACTTTTGGGACTTTTATTTAGTTTTAATCCAGTAATGCGACTTGGAAAATTATTTCTTAGGAAAAATCCTTCAGAATATATACCAGAGGATCATGCACAACAACAATTTAACCAAGTAATAGCAGTAGCTTGTTTAGCACTTGCATTAGTAAGTTACACAATGGGATGGACCGTTTTAGCTATTCTTTTCACTACAATGGTTGCCTTAGCTGCCTTTATTGCAATACTAGGCTTCTGCATTGGCTGTTTTATTCGGTTTCAATGGATGCAATACCGCCATAGAAGAACTTCTTAGAAAACTTGGTTTATCGCCAAGCCCTTATGGCCACTTAGTTGCACTTATGCAGTAAGAAAGGGTTTATACTTTCTTAACTGCTAAACAAGCATAAACCACTTCAAATGAAGTGGTTTATTTTTTGGCAATCTATTTAATTAGTATTTCAATCTCGTCAGCATACTTTGTTATTAGATTGTTGACATGTTTGTTTACGTTATCTACATAGTCATTTTCGTTGTCTGAATGTGGGTGACCCAACTCTTTTAATATGTATTGATTAACGTACTGACTTCTTTTCGTAGTCTTTTTCAGATAATCCTGATAGTATTTTTCTTCTGACATTCCTACTTTTTTAGCCTGTTTTTCCACAAATTTTCTAAGTGGGTCTTCACTATCTTCAGGTGGAAGATGAGTGAAAGCCAATGTTTCTTCTGCCTCTTCAGATATATCTAAACCCATCTCTTTTGCTTTCTGAACCATAATTTCTTCCTTAACAAACTCTTTAACCATCTTGGGGAGTTCCTGATCATTTACATCATATATAAAACGTATCTCTCCAACTGTAATTTTTTCATCCATGACAATTGCTGCGACCTCGTCATCATCATAAACTGGTTGGGATGAGCATGCTGCCGCCCAAAGTAGCAAACAAACTACTAGCAAAAAACGTTTCATCTAATCCCCCTTTTTCTTTTTCTACATCTGAAATTATTTTAACACAAGTATTCAGTCTTTTATTAAGTATTTATAAATTATATTAACAGAGTTTGGCTAGAATTACTTTAATCTTCCTAGATAATAGCCCCCGAGAAAGATCGTTATAATTAACACAAAATGTATAATCGCCCACCCGATTTTTCCGTATTGTAAATGGCGAAAGTCAATTGGTTTTCGCAACTCATGAGGTATTAACAAGTCCCCCAGCCACTGGAAAATAAGAAGATAAATCCACCACCACGTGTAGGAATCCCAAAAATCCCATTTGTAGTTATATTTCATTATTTGTGTATAATTTATAGCTACCGTTTCCAACAACATTCCTATGTGAATAATCACCCAGTAAAACGGTATTTTCCAGCCCCATTTTTCTGGACTGTAACGCACTCCAATTAAAACCAGCATTGAAAATGTTAATGTAACTGCATCTATGGGCATGTTTGTAATATTAGGGAAAAACACATAAGGGAAAAAGTAAAAATCGAATGCAACAAAAATAAAGCACAATACGTTTGCAACAAACCCTGAGATAAGAAACAACAGCCCATAACGCTTCCAGTCCAATTTTAAGAATAAAACAATTACAGTACCACTAATCACAATCGTTAAAATATAAGCAAATGATTCGATATTAAAACCAAAATTTATGTAATCCTGCATGTTATGATTTACCTTTCACAAAACAGTTTTCTATATAGTGTCGGATAAAATCCACCTTCTTATTCCAACAAAAATGACCACCAATATATTTATTTGGCGGTCATTTTAAATGGATTTAGTTTTTAGGCACCTCTATAAGCACCTCTTTTGAAAAATAATACAAATAAACGCTGGTTACCGGCTTTTTCCAAATACGTTCTATCGCCTGACGATAGAGTTCCATTTGTGTTTTGTATCTATTGGTTAGCTGTTCCTTAACTTTATCTGTTAGTTCTTTTTCAATCGCATCTGTCTTATAATCCAGGATCATCAATCCGTCGCCAACTGGGATTACACAGTCAATTACACCTTGGACAAGTACTTGCTCATCGACATCACTTGACCACGAGGCATACACCTCTTTTGCTGACAAGGAGAGACTGAAAGGGACCTCACGATAGACGTTGGACGATTCAAGCATGCGTTTACCTATCTCGGTCTTAAAAAATGCCTCAATTATACTTGTATCAATAATTTCTGCTTCGTCTGCAGTTAGGACTTCTTTTTCCACTAACTTATCGACATACGAATCAATTTCTATCGCTGTCCATTCTTTCGTCAAAGGAATATGCTGCATAACGGTATGCATGGCAGTACCTTTTTCAGCAGACGTAATGGTTTTACCCTTTTGCATGAACATCGGACGTTTAACAATTGGTGCACGTGACGTTTGAACCATCTGATCGGAGCTGTATTCGTCCTTCAACTCACGTTGTCGCTTAATTTCTGTTACAGTTTGTTTCGCCCGTGATGTTGCCGCCTGTGTGTATGGATACAGATAGGAGAGTTTTTCATCAACATATTCATCAAGCTGACTGTTTCTAAGCGCCATCGGTTCCCAATTACGGATGTATTCTTTTAGAGAGATATCCTCGTCTGTTACTACGTCATCAAGGTTTGCTAGTTGACTACCATGGACTACTGAAATATCCCATTTAGAAGGATCCAATTTAATTTCATCGTTTTTTACCTCATTTACATCTTCTGCTCGCAAGACCTCACTGGCATGATGACGAATAAGAGCTGGACCAACCCAATCAAGGTAGGATTTTGCTTCGATCCGGAAGTGGGTTGGCATTACCCAATCATAATGATCGAGCATCTTTTCCCATTTCTTTTGTTTTTTCTCAAAAGACGCGACATTACCTACCATCAGTAGTTTTTCCTTAGCCCGGGTTAGCGCTACATATAGAACACGCATCTCTTCTGCTAATAGTTCACGAAGCTGCTCTTTTTGGAAAGCATAGTAAAGTAGTGTTGGATAGGTAATCCGCTTGACTGGATCAATATACTTACTCGCAAACCCTAAATCTTTATGCAGCAAATAGCGTTTTTTCAAATCCTGCATATTAAATTGCCTATCCATCCCACCCAAGATGACTACGGGGAACTCCAGGCCTTTACTTTTGTGAATGGTCATAATTCGAATAACATCTTCTTGTTCACTTAGAGCCCTTGCTGCACCAAGGTCCTCTCCCCGCTCCTCCATCCGTTCAATTAAACGCAAAAAACGAAATAATCCTCTAAAGGAGGTTGTTTCATATCCCCTTGCCCGGTCATACAACGCTCGTAAATTTGCTTGTCTTTGCCGGCCTCCAGGCATTCCTCCAACAAAATCGTAATAGCCGGTTTCCCGGTATATTTGCCAGATCAATTCAGACAATGCTCCTTGTCTTGAAGCAATCCGAAATGTTTCCAAAAGGTTTAAAAACTTACTTACTTTATCAGCTAATTTATTTGCATTTTGCTTTTCATATGCTTTTAACGCATCGTAAAAACCATGTTTCTGATCAGCTAGGCGGATAACAGCTAGCTCTTCTTCGTTTAAACTGATAATTGGTGAATGTAAGACTGATGCAAGTGGTATGTCCTGTCTTGGATTATCAATTACCTTTAGCAAGCTTAACATGACTTTGATTTCAATTGCTTCAAAGTAACCAGTTGATAACTCAGCATAAACAGGGATTCCCAGCTTCTTCAATTCATCGACAATTGTTGGGGTCCACGTCATTGAGCGCATTAAAATAACAGCATCACGATATTGAAAATCGCGCTGTGTTTCTGTTGTTTTATCAAATACCTGAAGTGGCTTGTTACCATCCTGCCCAGTCCATTCTTTGATTTTCTGCGCATAGGCGCGAGCCTCTAATTGAGCTTTTTCTAAGTCCTGATAGTCTTCATCGTCTGTTTCTTCATCTTTTTCATCATCTGTTTCACGATCAATTATCAGTAGCTCAGGTTCTGGAGATTGATATGGAAAAGAATCATAGGTTTTATTGCCATAAATTAATTCGGCGTTATGATCATAATTAATTTCGCCTAATGTTTCATCTAATATTTGCCTGAAAAGATAATTCGCTCCAATTAGGACGTGCTCCCGACTTCTAAAGTTACTGGACAGGTCAATACGTTGGCCGGGATTATCCGCTTCCTGGAATTGCTTATATTTTTTAATAAACAAACTAGGTTCAGCATGACGGAATCTGTAAATGCTTTGCTTCACATCTCCAACCATAAACATATTCCCTTTGCCAGTGCGGTCACTGATTAGCCTTAAGATCGTTTCCTGTACCAAATTTGTGTCCTGGTACTCATCTACTAATACCTCGTTAAACTTTTGTTGAAAATGCCGTGCTACATCAGACGGCATTGGATTATCTGCTGGGGAGTCCCCATCAATTAATAATGCTAAACAATGATGTTCCAAGTCGGAAAAATCAACGATTGCCCGCTCTCTTTTCTGCTCGGTAAAGCGATCTTTAAACTCTTTTACAATTTCAGTCAGTTGTTTAATTACCGGTGCAAGCTCACGCATATCCTCAATATGACTGGCAAGATTACGTGTAAACCAACCATCCTTCATGTCTTTCCAACGTTTCTTATAGCTATCCCGCAGGCTTTTCACCTTTTCTTTTACCTCGTCAGAGCATTCTACTTTTTTTCTGGACAGGGCTTTAAATGAACTGCCCGCCATAAAGACTTGCAAATCATCCCATGTATCCTTGTTCGCAATTGCCTCTTGGATCATCACAAGGTCAGATTCTATTGCCTCAGCGTAATGAACAGGCCCTTCTGGATCGTTTGCATGCTCAAGCGCAGCTGTAGCCTCTTCTTCGATTGCTGTTAATTGACTCATTACCTCGCGTTTAATAATGGATAGCCAGGTGAGGTCTTCCTCTTTAAATCCCTCTGGTACATCATATACATCCGCCAGCTGGTTTAGCCACTTTACTGGCCATGGATTTTGGACCGAAAACGTATATAACTTTAGTACCAAATCTTCCACCTCGATATCACTTCGGTCACTCGAAAAGCGGTCAACGACATCAAAAAAACGAACCTGTTCTTCGCCCTCCTTGCCGTACCATTCTTCAAAAAGATCGGCGATAACATCCTGTTTGATCAAATCAATCTCCATATCGTTTGCAATTCGAAAAGCTGGATCAATATCCAATAAATATGCGTATTGCTTCACCACATCTAAACAAAATGAATGGAGAGTGGATATGGATGCACGCTGCAGTAATGATAGTTGTTTTTTCAAATGTGTTGAACCGGGATCTTCTGCCAGTGCCTTATCCAGAGCTAAGCCGACGCGATTTCGCATTTCTTGTGCAGCAGCATTCGTAAACGTCGCAACGAGAAGGGTATCAATGTCAACTGGATTTTGCTTATTAATTAACTTTTGAATGATCCGCTCAACTAGTACTGCTGTTTTTCCGGAACCCGCTGCAGCAGCTACAAGCATGTCGCTTCCTGCTGTATAAATTGCCTGTTCTTGTTCCTTTGTCCAATTAACCATTATTTCCCCTCCTCTTTGCGTAATTTCGCTAAAATATCATCGTCATTCATATCTGGTAGCTTCCGGTAATTGTTTTCCTCGAGGATCGGATCAAATTGACAAACCGATTTAAATGAGCAAAATGTACATGCTACCTTTTGTTTATGCTGGTATGGGTTCAAGTGGACACCGCCAGAAGTCATATCGATTCCCGCTTGGCCCATCAGTTGGTGAACATGACTCTGTAAGCCAGAAAATGTCTCATTGTCAGCGATTTTTGAATGACTGTTAAATCCACCATTTTTCTTAACACCAGCAGGAACAATTTGACTAGAACCTGATTCCAGCGACCGATCCATCAGCTTTACAATTTCCTCGCTTGATAACAATAATCCCTGCATTTTGTATTTCTTTAAAATTTCCTTTTCAATGTCTGCATCCTGTAATTTTTGTTTTCCAGAAACCATTGGATTATGGACATGAAAATACAGCATCCCTGCAGGAGTTGCTTTTTTGCCTAACCATTGTTCCGACTGACTAAGAACTACATCTAGATAGGTCAGCATTTGTAGGGCTAGTCCGTAATATACTTCAACAAGATTCAATCCTCTGGCACTAGACTTGTAATCTATAATTCTTAAAAATAGATCGTCCCGGTTTAATGCCTGGTCTACCCTGTCTATTCGACCACGGAGCATTAATTCAAACCCGTTTTCCAGTGGCAGGGTAATTGGTGACAATGTTTGATTCGGGCCAAATCCAAGCTCTATTCCTACTGGTGAGAAATCACTTTGACGCGCCTGCTCACTTAGTATGAACGCAGCCCGGGCAATGACTTCCTGTAATTTTTTCTGAATATACTTATACCGGTTCGAGCTGTGCAAAATCTGGTGCTGCAATATCGGTGCCAGATTGGTAACCGCCTTTTGGGCATAGCCATCGGTATCAATTTTGTTTAACTGAGCAAAGTTTCTGCCTTCAGCCTGGACCCACTCCGTTATTTTTTTCAGTGCCTCATGGAAAAGCTGACCGATATCCGGTGCATCTAATTTATACGTTTTTCGTTCATTAAGTCCCAGACTGTATTGTGCAAAATGCTGATACGAGCATCGGTAATACATCTCAAGCCTTGAAACACTGGCCATTACCTGTTTCGGATATAATTTATTTACCGTATCGGTGGATAAATTTGTTGGGTTATTTTGATAGTACAAGCTTTGCAGTGTTATATAACTTGTGCTGTGTTTTTCATGATTTTTAATATACCAGTTCAGGACATGCCACCAGATTGGCTGCAGTGGATACCCTTTTCGGTTACGTGCTAATTGTGCGGTTAAAGCGGCACGTGTCTTCATCGGTGTCGTAATGAAACGCTCTGCATGCAATAATTCATCCGGATCCTGCAGCAATACATGTGTACCGCAATATGGAAATAAATCCTCAACCCGCTTAATCAATTGCGAAGGCATTTTTGCTTTTCCTTCTTCATCACTCAACGGGTAACTAATCCATAGTTTGTCGGTAGCTGATGTGAACGCTATATACATGTAAAACCAGTCATCAAGCAGCTTTCGTTTACTGCTTTCAGCTAGTTGCAAACCCTGCCCTGCCAACATCTCGCGTTCTTGTTCATTAATCATGCCGTCAGACGGCGGCTTTATCGGCCATACACCGTCATTTACGCCTAATAAAAAAGTACATTTGATTCCACTGATTCTCGAGCGATCAATGGTACCGACTGTAACATGGTCCATGCTGGGCGGAACGTGTGCGAATTTTAATGAATCAAAACCAGCGTCCAGGGTGGAACGGAAAATCGGCAATGAGATGGTTTCTTCTCCTGCAATCTCAACCATTTCATCCAATAGTTGAATAACCGCATTCCATACTTGCTCCTGTTCCCGACCTTTTTCTAATTGACCATTTTCATCAAATTGTGTACGCATATGCTCCAACCTATTTGGCACCTTGAGTTCTTCCAACCATGAGAACACTACTGTGCAACGATCGCGGATAGTTTTGCATGATCTAATCTGTTCATCAAAATTTTGAAATGCTTCAACAACCTGTCTCCGGTAAGCATTTATTCGTGTTTGCAACACTTTTTCCTTATCTGTCTGCGCTCCATGTTCAAATCCACGGAAACGTTGAAAAATCCATTCTTTTTTACCGAACCAACGCTCGCGTGACCGTATCCCATATTCTAAGACATAGTTTTCCAGCTCATCAATCGCATCATTTGTTAGTGGATATTCTTCGTCTGCTGATGGAATAAATCCTGTTTTGAGCATCCGAAAGATAGCATCATAGCGCCAATTCCCATCAACAATTTCAAGTGCTGAACGAATGAACTCGATAAGTGAATGGTTTAGCATTGTCCGTTTCTCATCAATAAAGACCGGTATATCATAATCACCAAAAATAGTAGCAATTAAATCGTGGTACATATCTGTTTGCCTAATAAAAACAGCCAAATCATTGAAGCGATAACCTTCTTCCCGAACCAATCGGACAATTTCCTGGGCTGCTCCTTCCACCTCAGCACGTGGATGAACCGATTCCGCGATTGTTAATGGAACCTCTCCTCTATATGGTGGAGCTGGTCGTACGTCAAAGTAGCTTTCCAAATGTGCAAAATAAGGACGGTCTTTAAACTTTCCGTTGGCTGGATCGAGTATAATCGGTTCTTCAACTTCTACAGCGTGTTCATTAGCAAGTTCCGAAATCACGTGGTAGGTTTCAGTTGTTTGGTAAAATAAATCCAACTCTGAAAGTTGTCTATCCTCGACCAAATCAGCATTTAACGCAATTGTTACGTTTGCGCATTTTTTCATTAGCTCTTCAAGAACCTGAAGCTCCTTTGGTGTAAAACGATGAAATCCATCTAAATAGATTTCCGCATTTTCTAAAACCGACGCTTCCTTTACTTTTTCCGCAAGTAATTGTAGTTGATCCTCACTATCTACATACTTTCCCTGTAACGCAAACGTGAGTTCTTCATATATATAGGATAAATCCTGAAGCTTCTTTGTCAGTGCTTCCTCCCCTTGTTCTTTGTGAACAAACTGATTCAAGTGATCAATTTGCATCTGCAGGACTTCAGGCGTCACTTGGTATCGTTTAAACTCTGTAATCATTTTCTCCAGTTGTTCAAGAAAACCTTGTTTTTCTAATGCTTTCTGAAAAATATTCCAATCCGAGTCTTTTTCCTCAATAATTTTCCGAAGCATCATTTGAATTCCGAGCGAACTGATAAATTGGCGAGTTCCGCCTCCTGTTTCCTGGAGAACCCGCCATGCAAGACGGGAAAAACTAACTACCTGTGCCCGGATGCTTCCATTAATTCCGTCCTGTTTAAATAATTCATATTCTTGTTGAAAGGTCATCTGATCTGGAACCATATAAAAGATGGGTGGACCTTGTGGATCATTGGTCAGCTTTTCCGTGATTTCATCTAAAACACGCCCACTTTTGCCAGTACCTGACCGCCCTACTATAAACCGTACCCCCATGATCATTCCCCTTTTTATTGCAATTTGCCGGGCAGTAAACTAATAAAATCTCTCCCTCTATTTTAACAAAGGCAGAGATTTTATTATAGTTATTTGTCAAAGCTAATTTGTGTTTTAATCAGAATGACTTTATATTCATTCCTTGGTTTCTTCCTGCTCTCTTGCTTCTTTTTCCAATGTTCTCTTTTGTATCCGTTTCTCTGTGTATTTTCCAATTAACCAAAAAGCTACTATGCAAGCTGCAACAACAATTGATTTGGTTGGATTTTGCGTAAATGAAGCTATACTTACACCAACATATGCCATTGTAAAAATCATCACTGATTTACCAAGCAAAACAGCCAATACGAATTGTTGAGTACTTATTTTTGACAAACCTGCCACTACATTAATAATGGCTGTTGGTGAAAAAGGAAAACAAAGCAGTAGAAATAATGGTCCAAACCCATGCTTTTCAAGCCAGGTTGTTACTTTATGGACTTGTTTGTTCTTACGTATTGCTTTAAATATTCGTTTATCCCCAAGTTTTCGTATGAGTAAAAACACTGTTACCGCACCTACACTAGAGCCTGCCCACGATAACAAAAATCCTTCGAGTAAACCATATGCAGCAGAGTTAGCAAATACAAATACAACTAATGGCAAAAACGGTAAGAATGCCTCAAGAAATGGGAATATTAGTCCTGGTAGTGGCCCTAAGCTTTCATAGTCATTTAATAACTCTCTAATAAATTCATCTAATTTGTCCTGTTCTATTAATAGTTTAAAGTTCGCAATACTAAATTCCGAAAGTTGCATGTAAATTAATCCCCTCATCCCAAAACAATACTGATATATTCCTGTATCCCTAGTTTAACTACTTTTATTGTAATGTAAACTATCACACATGCAAAGAAAATAATAAATCAGCCTCAATCTTTTCATTTTACAAATTCCATAATTTTATAGTGTATTTTTCGGGAAGTTTATCATATACTTAAACTAGAACGGATGTTCTATTTTGGGAGGAGATATAATTATGCGCTATCTAAATGAGGAAGAGTTCCAAATAGCATCACGGTTTCTGTTTCTTTCGATGGCAATAGTTGTGATTCAACAAGATGTTCAACACGTCCAAATAGGAGCTTTTAAAATCAAAGAACCATATATTGAGCTACTGGAAAAAATGATTTCTGAGGCAACCAATGAACGAAGAGAATTACGTCAAACCATGCAGCGAAAAGACATAAAAGTTGTCACGTTAAATAAAAATGATTCATTTTCATCCTTTCTGTTTCTATGCAAAAACAGAGAAGAAAAACGTAATTACTTTAATCCTGCGATTCGAAAAAAGGTGGAAATCATTGTTCAGGAACTCATGCATAAGGCTCTGCCACCATATCAACAGCACTCTGTTTCCGCAAATACTTGATGCGGTTGTCCAATAGGTATCTGAATTGTGCTGTACGCTGAATTTGATTTAGCATTGAGCCATATGAAACGTCAATGATAATTGATTTGCCGTTCTTGAACACTATTTCCGTGCATTGATTCTCTGCAATTTTCATTTGATCAATGTGAGAGTGTGCAATCCAGGAGCATTTAGCATTTAATGGTGAGATCGTGGGGAAGAAATACATGCCACTGCTTGGGTCTACAGCAATTGGTGCTTTATGTGTGATATTGCAAATGTCCTTTGTTCCATCCTGCCTGCCTTTGAGACTGGCACCGAACGACTTGCATGCATAGTCAATCAGTTTAGTAGGAGAAGGCTCTACAAAAAATTCTTCCTGCGTTTCCATAACACATGTCGTGTACTCGTTGCTATGTCCGTGTTGGGCCAAAACAGCCATTGTAAAGGGAGTAATTTCATAAGATGGAGAATAAAAGTTGTTAACCATGTTTGTCATCCTTTCATTGTAAAAATGAAAAGACAGAAGCTTAATTTAAATTTACCAGATTTTTTGACAAAAAAACATACTTTTTTTGTAAAAATGAGAATTATTTTTTGTATTTAGGGTTTTTATGGTTGTCGGTTGATAATACTTGGATAATGTTGATTCCCACATAGGTAATAATACTAATGTTTAAAAACCCCAGCAAGGTAGGTTAAAATTCGATATCTATTATTCCTCAAGTTTAGATTTAGTTTTTAAACAACTTACCTGCTTATTTTCATCTCCATTACACGTGCCAGATTCAGTCCTGGTGATTTTCATGTGTTGGGGTAGCTTCTTCACCGCTCTCATCCATATCCTGTGTATTCATCAGAATATCCTCAGTCGAATGGAACTCTGGGTTTAAAATTGTGAAGGTCGGCAATTCCTTGTTTTTCTTCATTTGTAATCCACTCCTTTTTTATTCCTAGTTTGTCTAAAAAAAGGAGTGTTCATACATCAATTTAAAGAACAAAAGCCACGCAGCGTTTATCTCTGCATGGCTCCTGTTAGATATTTTTAATTTTTAACCTGGGTACGAAGATTTTTACGTAATATTTTCCCTGTTGTATTTTTAGGTAATTCATCAAGAAATTCAATTTCTTTTGGTACTTTGTATTTGGCCAGGTGACCCTTACAGAATTCATGTAATGTGTCTTTGGTTAAGGATGGATCTTTTGATACAACAAAGGCTGTTACCGCTTCTCCTGTATTTGCATCAGGTGTTCCAATTACTGCAGCCTCAGATATACTTGGATGTAAGTAAAATACTTCTTCGACTTCACGCGGGTAGACATTATAGCCACCAACAATAATCATATCTTTTTTACGATCAACGATATAAAAATAGCCTTCTTCATCTGTTCTTGCCATGTCACCAGTGTAAAGCCAGCCATCTCTAAGCGCTATTGCTGTTTCTTCAGGCATTTTGTAATAACCTTTCATTACATTTGGGCCTTGGACAACAAGTTCTCCTACTTCTCCAACCGCAACTTCTTCACCGAATTCATCTACTACTTTGTTTTTAACATTCAAAATGTCCATTCCAATTGAGCCAGGTTTCCTTGGACGATCCAATGGGTTGAAGCAAGTAACAGGTGATGCTTCAGATAATCCGTATCCCTCAGAAATACGAACTTGGAACGCTTGCTCAAATTGTTTTAATAATGCTACGGGCATGGATGCTCCACCACTGATACATAACCGAATTCCCGAGAAACTTTCCTCGTTGCCTGTGACACTTTGCAATAAATAATTGTACATTGTTGGTACGCCAGCGAAGACTGTTGCTTCCTGCTCCTGAGCAATTCGGAATACTTCCTGTGGTGAAAATGATGGAACGATCAGAATTGTACCACCGTTCATTAGTGGTGCATTAAGTGAAACTGTCAGGCAAAACACGTGGAACATTGGTAATGCTGCTATCACCCTGTCTTCCCCATTGATAGCCAAGTAATCAGCTACGTCCTTGGCATTGGAATAAAGATTTTTATGTGTCAGCATAGCACCCTTTGGTTTTCCTGTTGTGCCGGATGTGTATAAAATAACTGCTAAATCTTCTTCATTCAATGATGGTGCTTCAAAATCCAAATTACCCTTTGCCACTATTTCTGAAAACGATTTCATTTTAGTTAAAATAGAATAGCCGTCAAATGAGACTTCTTTTCCTGACTCGCATGAAATATAATGTTTCACACTTGGAAGGTGCTCTGCAATTGCTTCGAACTTTTCCATCAATACATCCATTGTAATAACAGCTTTTACATCACCGTTTTTTAGGATATATGTCATTTCATGTGCTGTGTATAGTGGGTTAATTGGGATTACTACTGCACCTAAGCGTAGTGCCCCATATAATCCAATTATATAATATGGGCTATTTCCAACAACTAATGCAATATGGTCACCTTTTTTATATCCCATTTCACCTAAATAAGAAGCAAACTTAGTGACTGCCCCCTCTAGCTCCATGTATGTAGTTTCTTTTTCTTGAAAAACATACGCTGGTTTATTTGGTAATCTACGAGCCGTTTGCGTCAATTGATTACTTAAATCCACCTTATATACCCCCTGATTTTATGAATGAATAATCATTCATTTATATGCTAAAATTCATATTAATTATAAAATACAGACAAGTTAATATCAAGTGATAAACTCAAACTTAATAGATTGCTAGGGTAATTCAGGAACAAAAGCGCAAGTGCCCTGGGTAGAGACGTACGGACTGGACTGAGCCGTAGGAGATAAAGGAAACATGGCGACCGTAGGAAGCCGATGTTGACTTATCGTACGAAGGCGAGGGAAGTCTCGCTAGTCTCTGGGCGCTGGAGCTGGACGTGGCTGTTACCGTATGCAAGCTTAACAAAGCCAAATTTTTATACTTTCTTATCTTCTAGAAAAAGCTAAATGGGAACTATGGTTACTAGTCCATTTAGCCTTTAATTATATAACTTGTGGAAACAATACACGTAAAATTTTACTTAGTAGATCAAGTTTATAAAATCTTCTTTTGAGATTTTCCCTAGATAGTGTGGAATATCAATGTTTTCCAGTGCGTCTTCTAATGCTTTTCTTTCATGACGTACCCCAATTAGTTTTTCCTCTACTTCTTCTACATTCCCTACACCAAAGAAGTCACCATAAATTTTGCAGTTTTCAATGGTTCCTTTTTTAACTTCTAATCGAACGTCTACAAGACCTGAATCGAATTTATGTGAAGCCTGGGTATTAAATTTCGGCGACTTCCCATAGTTCCAATCCCAATTCTGGTAGCGATCTTTTGAAATTTGATGAACATTTTCCCAATCCTGTTCTGTTAATTCATAGCGAGGGACATCTTTCACATCTTCCACATCAAATATATAGCGTAAGATAAGATCCTTGAATTCATCCATTGTTACTTTTTCTTCAAGAAATTCAGAAATATTAGCTACACGACTGCGAATAGATTTGATTCCCTTTGATTCAATTTTTTCTTTCTTAACGTTCAAGGCAGAAACAACGTGCTCTATTTCCGAATCAAACATTAATGTACCATGGCTAAACATACGTCCTTTTGTTGAGAACTGTGCGTTACCCGAAAACTTTCGGCCATCGACAAGAAGGTCATTTCTCCCTTTTAATTCAGCAGGTACACCTAGCTTGTTCAATGCTTCGACAACTGGCTTTGTGAATTTCTCGAAATTGTGGAAGCTTTCACCATCATCCTTTGTGATAAAGCTAAAGTTCAGATTTCCTTCATCATGGTATACCGCACCGCCACCAGAAAGTCGGCGCACTACTTTAATTCCATTGCTATCAACATATTCTGTGTTAATTTCTTCTACTGTATTTTGATTTCGACCTATGATAATAGATGGTTTATTAATGTAGAATAATAAGTATGTATCTTTTTCTCCAAAGTTCTGTAGTATATATTCCTCAAGTGCCAGATTAATACTTGCATCTGTGATACCTTCATTGTCAATAAACTTCATATTGAATATACCTCCTATTAGTTTCTATTCCACCATTAATTGTAATGGAAAAACCCTCGTCTATCAAAAAGTTAGCTCTTATCCTTCTCCCATACCAAACCTGAACTTGCTAATTGTATCTTTCCGGAAAAATATTTCTTAGCTTCCATCACTAAATAATCTGTATCACCATACTGCGGAAGGTGGCTTAAAAGCAATTCGCTAACCCCTGCTTTATTTGCAATCGTGGCCCCTTCTTTGCTGTTCATGTGTCCAGCAGCTGTTCCATCCTGTTGTTCATAAAAATTACAATCTGTTATTAATAAATCAGCATTTCGGGAAAAATCGATCCATTCCTCTTTATACGAGGTGTCTGCCGTATAAACAACAACGTCCTCACCATCGGTAATGCGCATTCCATAGCATGGAACAGGGTGATTGGTTTTTAAGAAGCTTATTGTAAACGGACCAACCTCAAGCGTGTCATTTGGATCATATGCAATTCCTTCTGTGCACGCATGAGTTAATGAATCAAATTTCTCCTTATCCTCTACATGACCATAAATCGGAAAAATTTCTTTTTCTTCACGTAAATAAGAGTGAACCAGCCAAGCATATTGCAATACTCCAATATCCGCAATGTGATCCTGATGATAATGAGACAATACAACTGCATCAATATCCATGACATGCTTATATTTTTGAACAGTCGATAATGCCCCGCTACCAACATCTACCACTAACGAAAATCCATTTTTTTCAAATAAATAAGATGAAGTAGCCCCACCCGCCGCAGGAAACCCACCCCAAAAACCAATAACTGTAAACTTCATACAAACACCTCTTTTTAAAATTTGTTGTAACACACTATTGACTTAGTGCATACTGTTATAATACAATGAGAATACTAAAGTTGGAGGAGGATACACATGAAAAACGTCGTTGAATTTTTTAAATCATTACCAAAGAAAAAATGCCAGCTTTGTGGGAATGATATGCATGAAAAAGCAGATTGCTACGGCAATCTATGTGACGAATGTGACCACCCCGCAAGGTAGAACGAAAAGCGTAGGCGACTGATCTGGGGTGACACGCATAAGCAAGGAACCGTAGAGTGCGTGACCTTTGCACTCGGAGTGTTCATTGCTTATGTCGCGAACCCCAAGGAGCCGTAGCTAGATCACGAAAAGCGTAGAGGGCTTGGTAGCGGCGACATGCGTAAGCAAGAGACCGTAGAGCACATGGGCTTCGTGCTCGGAGTGTCAATTGCTAACGTCACGAGCCGATAGCCCTCGAAGCTAGACAGAAAAGCGTAGGCGACTGGTCTGAAGCAGACGCATAAGCAAGGGACCGTAAAACGCACGATTTTTTGCGTTTGGAGTGTCAATTGCTTATGACGGCAGCTTCAAGGAGCCGCAGCTGGATCACGAAAAGCGTAGGCGACTGATCTGGGGTGACACGCATAAATCATCCTGCTTGCTACACTTTTGTAACTGTACTATAACATACTAGTTAATCATCACTAAAACAGCTGCTTTTGTGGCTGTTTATTTTTTTATCTTTTTCAAAACATAAGCTTTGTTGCTTTTAAGCTTCGTATTTGATGCAAACTGCGACATAACTTCTGCTACAGTATCTTCCGTCGCGGGCCGGGAATCTTCCGTTATCCGAGAATATCTTCCGTCGCAGGCCAGGAATCTTCCGTTATCCGAGAATATCGTCCGTCGCAGGCCGGGAATCTTCCGTTATCCGAGAATATCGTCCGTCGCGGGCCAGGAATCTTCCGTTATCCGAGAATAGCGCATACGTCGCAGTTTATACATTTTATGTCAAAAACAACAATCTTTTATAAACCAGCCTTTTCAAATGTCAGGTTTTTCTATAACAAATATCTGAAAAGTCGTATCATTCTTGTTATGTATGATTTATAATTAATTAGAGTTACGAAACACTTTAAGGAGGATTTGTCGCATGAGACTAAAGAGACATGAAGTACCTGAAAAAAATACATGGAATTTAACTGATTTATTTGCTTCACAAAAAGAATGGGAAATTGCACTTAGAGATATTCAACAAGAAGTTATTGATGTAACACAGTATAAAGGTCAATTTAAAACAAGCGCTACTGTTTTAGTAGATTGCTTAACTGCTCTTGAACGTTATGAACAAAAGGTTATCCACGTTGCTACATATGCAAGCCTGCGAGCAAATGCTGATGGGGCTGATGCAGAAAATCAAGCTGATGCAGCCAAAGTATCTTCCGTATTGGCAAAAATTGGCGCAAAGCTATCTTTTGTTGAATCCGAATTACTAACATTATCACAGGATACAATTCAGCAATATCTTGATGAAAAAGAAGAACTTCAACCCTATAAGAAAATGCTGCATGATATTGTAGAAAAAAAACCGTATACCTTGTCACCGGAAATAGAAGAAACATTAGCCTCACTCGGCGAAGTACATAGTGCACCATATATGATTTACCAACGAAGCAAGTCTTCTGATATGGAATTTGACCCAATAGTAACTGAAGAGGGCGCGGAACTGCCAATGTCTGCAGCTCTCTATGAGGATCGCTATGAACTAGTTTCTGATACAGGGATTCGCAGACAAGCTTACGACTCGTTTATTAAGACACTAAATCAATACAAAAATACGTTTGCAGCAACTTACGCAACTCAGGTTACAAAAGAAGTAACCATGTCAAAACTGCGTTCATACAAATCTGTCACAGAAATGCTGCTGCATTCTCAACAAGTAACAGAGGAAATGTATCACAATCAGTTAGACATTGTTCAGGAAGAATTGGCACCGCATATGCGTAAGTTTGCTAAACTCAAGCAAAAAGAGCTTGGTTTGGATGAATTACGTTACTGTGACTTGAAAGCACCTCTAGATCCAGATTTTAACCCTGAGACAACTTATGAGGAAGCAACCTCTACTATCCTGGATGCACTAAAAATCATGGGTGACGAGTACAGTGAAATCATGTACAAGGGTATTCACGATCGATGGGTCGATTTAGCCGACAATGTTGGTAAATCTACAGGGGCTTTTTGTTCAAGTCCGTATGGTGTACACCCTTACATCTTACTTACATGGACAGACAATATGCGTGGGGCATTTATTCTGGCTCATGAACTTGGTCATGCCGGTCACTTCTATTTAGCAGGAAAAAATCAATCGTTAGTAAACACGCGACCTTCTACTTATTTTGTTGAGGCGCCTTCAACACTTAATGAATTGCTTTTAGCAGATCACATAAAGAAAAACACAACTGATAAGCGAATGAAACGCTGGGTTATCACTCAATTATTAGGAACCTATTATCATAATTTCGTTACGCATTTGCTCGAAGGAGAATTTCAGCGTCGTGTCTACAAACTTGCTGAAGAGGGCACACCATTGACCGCTTCAGTATTAACAAAACAAAAGCAAGAGGCCCTTGAAAACTTTTGGGGTGATACTGTCGTATTTGATGAAGGAGCAGGACTGACATGGATGCGTCAGCCACACTACTATATGGGATTATATCCTTATACGTATTCAGCGGGATTGACCGTTTCAACTGCTGTAGCACAAAAGATACAGGAAGAAGGAAAACCAGCTGTTGACCGTTGGTTAGATGTCTTAAAAGCTGGCGGTACAATGAATCCACAGGAACTAGCTAAAATGGCTGATGTGGATATGTCAAAACCAGATGCCATCCGAACAGCAGTAGCATATATTGGCTCGCTGGTAGATGAATTGGAAAAGACATATGAATAACTGATTTTAGATTACAAATGGGTTCAGTTTACAAAACTGGACCCATTTCAATTATTATTGAAAAAATAATTGTGTTTCCCCCAAATCAAAGAGGTGTCTTCTGATAGGAAATTCTAGCTAAATCCAACAATTATTTACCCTAATTTAACTTCGTATCTTTTTAAAAAAATAATTTTAATCCAAATTCCACTCAAACCATCTTCCGTGACCATCCGTTTCCCCTATTATTCCCCTGTGCTCTACACCTTTAATGTAATAATCAAGATGAAGATTTCTATCCCACATATTATTATAAATATGAAAAACATCATTGGTGCTTCCGATTTCCTTAATCTTTTCTACAAGCTCATATCTCGATTCTTCTGGCATTTGATTGGCAACATGGGTATGAAAAATACAAATTGCAGTCCCTTTGGGAAGTTTTTTTACAACATTTGTTAATAAAGCGACTCCATCACCTTCAACAAGTTCCACAGGATTTTCCCTCATCATTTTGACTGCACTCTCAAACAAATCCAATCTTTCTTGGTGCTCCGGCCAAATTAATCCTTTCAGCCATAGATAATCCTCTGAATTTCTAAGATCATTTGTATGAATGTCTAATCCGATTTTTGATGCTATTGGGGGGTTCTGCTGGAGAAATAAAGGTATTTTGTCCCCTCGTATTTCAGATGTTATGTGAACATTTGAATATGTATCACCATAAGTTTCATTAGTTCCATAGGAATAACTATACTTGTCCCATAGTAGTTGAAGCCCTGCACTTGTTCCAATTTCAACAAGTGATAAAGGCTTCTCCACCCTGCCATATATATAACAAAAAATCGGATATAGATAAGCACAACGCCTGACTTCGTTTGTTTGTACTAACTTATTTTTTAAAATGACTACAATCTCGTTCTTATAAATCTCGCAAAAACTTTTGAAGTGAAAAAAAGCCTCTTTTATTTTTCTTGGATTTCTTGTAATACTTGGATAATACTCTTTCAAAATATGCTCTTTTCCATTTAACAATAGATAATGCACTGCCCCAAATAGTAAGTTAGGAACAGGTTGGCCATCTTGAGCCTCCGCACAAAGTTCGAGTATTTGATCATCGTCTGATATGGAAAGAGATAAAAATTCATATAATTTGCTTGACCCTCTGCATTCATTTTCAGCAAAGTTCTTGAATCGTAAAGACAATTGTCCTTTATCCATAGAAACTGCTCTCCCTGATATTATATTTTTTTGTTCTGCTTTGTATGCTTTGTTAACAATACTATTCCTTGAATTTCTGGAATTCGCTAATTTACTATTTCCTCAAATACTGACTATCAATACTTTAACATAAAATTCTATCTTCTTTTTTGATGGCGATGAATAAAAGGGGTGAATTTCTTTATTTATAGAAAGCACCCCTTGATTCTGGCAATGTGTTGAAATACTATAGATTGCCAGAATCAATTGAAGTATTAACAGCATAATACCTTAATCTATACCTTTGATTATATATTGGTTTTTTATTTTCCTGTATCACTTCCAGTGCCTGGTTCACTATCAAACGGCATTTCGTTTTCATAAGCATTTGTATATTTTTCAATTAACTGTGTTTTTTCCTGCTTACTGGTAATTAGTATATCACCATGGACTGGCACAAGCGTATACCAATCCTCTCTTTCTAAATACCTTGTTGCAAACAAGTATGTGTTACCAGCTT
Organism: Virgibacillus sp. DJP39; assembly: GCF_049310925.1. Classification (NCBI taxonomy): domain Bacteria; kingdom Bacillati; phylum Bacillota; class Bacilli; order Caryophanales; family Bacillaceae; genus Virgibacillus; species Virgibacillus sp. DJP39. Next base: position 22,401 of record NZ_JBMERP010000033.1, read on the forward strand.
CAAGCAATTTATCTCCTTCAAATATAATAATTTTATTCCATTCATGTCCACCTTGTTGATTTACTGTAACGGTACCTTTTAAGTCTCCCTTAATGTTATCCAAAACTTCTACTTTAAATTGCGTTTCAGGGAAGCCATTTAATGATTTTGTTCCTATTTGTTCAATCACCTTACCCACAAAAACATTGTCTGAAAATCCAACTAATTTTCGGGGGTTCGACGTATCGATCACATTTGATTGACCTACTGTTTCAACTTTGGGTTGACCTGGAATAATTTCATGCATATTACTTGGTGAAAGAAAAACAAATGCTAACGCAGCTGCCACAACTGGTGCTGTTAAATAAGTCCATTTTTTCTTTGACTTTTTTATCTCAAGCTTTGCCTTTATAACGCCTAGCTTACTTCTTTCGCTTAATTCTTTAGGAATTTCAACTTTATTTACTTCTTGTTTTATCCTGTTACTCATTAACACCATCCCCTTTCAAAAATTCATTTCTTAACTTTTTTAAGGATCTGTATAAAACCGACTTGGCCGTTCCAAGAGGGATATCCAGAACTTCAGCAATTTCTTTAAAGGTATGGTCATGATAAAACCTTAATAGCACAACGCTTTTTTCCTCTTCTTTCAAACACTCTATCAAATCTTTTAATGATAAGTTGAGAGGAATATCCTCATCATCTGAGCTGATGAATTCTTCAAATTCAGGATTCAAGTGAACCACCTTTTTATTCTTTTTAACTAAGTTTATTGCACAATTTATGGTGATTTTCATTAACCACGTCTTAAAATATTCAGGTTGTTTTAACGTACTTATCTTTTTAAAAGATTGATATGCCACTTCTTGAACAATATCTAAAGCATCCTCTTTATTTTTCACATAGACATAGGCCATGCGATAAATATCTTGTTCATACTGATTAAATAGCTTTAAAAATGCTTTATCATTCCCTTTTTGAGCCTTCTTAACTAATTTAATGATTGCAATCACCCTTTCTGTTTTGCCTTATACTTATTAGACAAAACAATATCCCAATTTGGCTTAAAATTTTACAATCTTTTTCAAAACAATAGCGCAAGCGCCCGTTTATTAACTTATGACCTGTGCCCACGCGAAGTGGCGATTTTTAATCGACCATCCTAAAACGGATAAAGTAAACACCAATAGCATAAGTGATTCGATGTTAACTTATCGTAATGAGGTCGATGTGCGTCATTAGACAATTAAGCTGGACGTAGCTGTTTATTCACCTTGGTTATCCACATCCTAAAATAATATAAACAGTAAAAAAACCGTCCAAATCAAGGACGATTAACGTTTTTTTGCTTTTTCATTCATTGGATGTAGATCACTATTACACGATAAATTTAGTAAACCAGGCAATATATTTTGCCCCTGGAATAAATAATAATTGAGCAATAAATGTTCCAAGCAAGCGTGAAGTAACCATCATTAGAGATAATGACTTTAGATCGAGGTAGCTTCCTTTTTGATTGATAACATCATCTGCTACAACAGATATTTTTGGGTCGACAAAAATCACCAGTAATATTGTAGCTATGCCATTAACAAGTCCAGACGCCATAATTGCTGTTGAAGCTCTTTCTGGTTCCAGCAAAGCTGCATAGAGTGCTGACAAAACGCCTATAGTATAAATTGACGTTATCATCATATTTGTAACGAACAAGTTAACCGGGATATGTTTCCACCTAATATCTTTTAGATAAGCAGTTTTTGGCAGCTTAAGGTGTTTGACTCCCCGCTTAATGTATCGGAGGGTTAGTCCCTTTTTTATCAAGGACGGAACAGAGCCTCTTTCGTCTGATAGGTGAACAATAGCTCTAGAAAAAATGGCAATAAAAGTAGGAAGCAGGATAATACCTATCATTGTTCCTACTGTTGATGCTCCAATGATTACTCTGTACTGGCTCTCTACAAATTCTAACGTATTCACCTTTGGAGCGGTGTCAACCAGACTACCTGTAAAAGGCTGTTGCATCATATTTGCTAATCTTGAGAACATAACCATCAAGCTAAATAATGATAAAGCAGAAGCTAGCAATCTCACTCTTGCCCCAGACAGTCTAACTGCATAAGCAAGTGTTTCAATTGAGTGGATAATAAGAATAAATAATGCTATGAATATTAATTTTACTGTTAACAATTCCAAAATGAATTACCTTCTCTATAATTGATTTTCAATGTATATCCTACATTTTTTTGCGTTTCAAAAAAACTGAATAATCCATCTCAAAAACTAATACTATAAGTCTAACACTTAATTCTACTTAATTTCTTCAAAACCATAGCATTTTTGTTAAAAGGTCTTTCTTAAAACTCTCTTTCTTAAAAAGAAAAACATGGTCACTAATAAAAGAAATAACATAATTCCAACAAGAATTACAAGTTCAATATTTTCTTCTATGTTACGTTTTAGCAAGTGGGTAAATGGTTCTGCAATGGGTTCTTTTCTTGGTTCTGCATAACTGATATGATTTACGGTATCTCCACCCAGGGCTGGTTCCCAACCACCCTCTATTGACTCTAACCAAATTTCAATTTCGTCTCCTGCCATAATGTCCATTTTAGCTCCACCACTCATCGGAACCCACGATGGTACATACGAATAAGTCACATTCAATAAAGTATCTTGTTCTAGAATAAGATCATCTGGTTTTTTTATAACCTTATAAACATCCAGGGCCATGACCCTTATTTGACTGGGATAACCTCTTTCGTCAGAGGTATCGAGTAGTAACGTGTCTTTCATAACTTCTCCTTTAATTTGCAATGGAGATCTTTGCTTGATTTCCTCTACTTCACTTGGATCTGGAGCTGCATAAACTAGCCCCAACGGTTTGATTGTGTACATACTAAAAAGCACAAACATAATTACAAATAACAATTTCTTCTTCATTTTACGTCCATCCTTTTTTATCCCTTTACATTATATGACGAAAAACTAATAGAATTGTTTCACAGTAGACTTTTATTTTATTAAGTTCTTTACGCTGATTTGTTGCTCTATACCCACACAGCGCCTGGTGTTAAGTAATCAACCGTTACCCGAGAAAATCGACCGTTATGGCCTGAGAATCAGCCCTTATCCAGAAATATCGACCGTTATGGCCTAAGAATCAGCCCTTATCCAGAAATATCAACCGTTATGGCCTAAGAATCAACCGTTATCCAGAAATATCGACCGTTATGGCATGAGGATCAGCCGTTATCCAGAAATATCAACCGTCTATTCTAAAAAACACTCGCTTTCCATGAGAAACAACGCTTCTGCATTCTTCAGCAAAAATCACTCCTATTTACTACGATACTTAGTGTCATATCTTTTGTCCTTGGTTCATTAACTTGGGAAATGCGATTAGAAAACTTGGCTTATCGCCAAGCCTTAGTTGCCACTTAGTTGCACTTATGCAGTAAGAAAGGATTTATACTTTCTTACCTGGAAAAAAATGCCCATCAAATTCACTATTTGATGGGCATTTTTTAAATATACTTAATGTGATGGGAAGAATCCCAAGCAACAATTTACCGCAGGAAATTTAATACGTTTGCTACCGCTTTTTCACCTTGTTCAATACAATCCGGTATTCCGACACCTTCGAATGAACTCCCTGCCAAATAAACACCTGGTAATGACTCGTCCATATGATTCCGTACGTTAGCAATTCTTTCCTTGTGTCCCACTGTATATTGTGGCATTGCGTTTTTCCACCTTGAAATCACACTAAACTTCGGCTCCTGTGTGATATTCATGGTTTTATTCAAGTCTTTTAGCACAATTCCCTTAATTTCCTCGTCAGATAAATCTACTACTTCCTGATCACTGGGTCGGCCTACATAACAACGAATTAGTACGCTGCCTTCGGGTGTAGAATTCGGCCATTTCTTATGTGTCCAAGTGCAGGCAGTTATACGGAAATCACTGTTCCTTGAAACGACGAACCCGGTTCCATCGATATCCTTTTTAATTGCGGATTGATCGAATGCCATCGCAACGTTTGCAACAGAGGTTGCTGGTACATTATCAAATTCATGAAAGAAGTCAAACTGGCTAAAGACTTTCGAAAGCGTGTGATGTGGTGTCGCCATAATAACCGCATCCGCCTTATATACTTGACCATTACTCAAAAGTAAATGATAGCCATGATCTTTTTTCTCAATATGATCCACTGCAGCATTAAAGGTTACGGTATCCGCTTCAAGCTTTTGTTCTATTTGTTTGACGAGTGATTCCAGTCCACCCTGAAATGAATAAAACATTCCTGGCTTTTTCTTCTTTGATCCAGATGGTTTCGGCAATGTTTTTTGCAACCCTTTTATTAGACTCCGATGCTCTTGTTCTACTTGATAGAAGTTTGGGAAAGTAGCCATGAGGCTCATATCATCAATATCTCCAGCATAAATTCCTGATAAGAGTGGCTCAATTAAGTTCTCCACTAACTCATTCCCGAACCGGTGACGGAAAAAGGCCCCCAAAGACTGGTCTGGTACATCTTTACTTTTTGGGAGTGCGTAATCAAATCCAGCACGCAATTTACCTTTTAAAGAAAATAATTTTGAAAATAAAAATGGACGAGCTGTTGTTGGGATTCCCATATAGGAACCACTGGGCATCTTATGTAATTTATTGTTAACTAAAATATAAGACTGGCCCGTACCATTGCGAACTAACTTATCGGTTAGTCCAACTTCTTCTGCTAATTTAACAGCAGGTGTCTTTCGTGATAAAAATGAATCAGGACCCCGCTCAATTGTAAATCCATCTTTTTGTACAGTTTGAATTTTCCCACCTAAACGGTTGCTTGCTTCAACTAGCTTAACTTTGTATGGTAAGTGCTTTTCTTTGATCTCTTTTTGTAAATAGTAAGCAGCGGAAAGCCCTGTTATCCCGCCACCAACAATTACAATTTCTTTTACATTATCCATTTAAGAATCACGCTTTACTTTTTTTAGAACAACGTCTGCTAACGTCGAAATAAAGTCAGGGTGTACGTTAGGCATTTCAGGTCGATAGTAGTTCGCACCCAATTCATCACATACCACTTTACACTCGTAGTCATTATCATATAACACCTCTAAATGATCGGCGATGAACCCGACTGGTGCATAAACAAATGAACGGTACCCCTTTTGTTCAAAAAGCTCTCGTGTTAAATCCTGCACATCGGGGCCAAGCCATGGATCTGGTGTGTTGCCTTCACTCTGCCAACCAATTTTATAATTGGTAATTCCTGTTGATTCAGAAATTAATCGGGCAGTTTCCTTTAATTGATCAGGATATGGATCTCCATTTTGCAGAATTTTTTCCGGAAGACTATGTGCTGAAACGATAAGCACCGCCTTTTCTTTTTCTTCAGCCGCCATTTCATCATATACCGCGTTTATCTGATTAGCCCAGTAATTGATAAAACCTGGAGCATCATACCAGCTTTCAACTGACGTAATCGACAACTTACCTTGTTTCTCTGCTTCATCATTTGCCCGCTTATTATATGATTTCACACTAAATGTGGAATAATGTGGTGCCAATACTAAAGATACTGCTTCTTCGATCCCGTCATTTGCCATTTGCTGCACAGCATCTTCAATAAATGGCTCAATATGTTTAAGTCCAATGTATACGTGAAATTCAACATCATCCTGAACCTTGTTCAACTCTGTTTCAAGTGCCTTTGCTTGTCCATTTGTAATCTTCGCTAATGGCGATATTCCCCCAATTGCCCGGTAGCGATCTGTTAAATCCTGCAGCATTTCCGGTGTTGGCTTTCGTCCCCGTCTAATATCCGTATAGTATCGTTCTATGTCTTCTTCCTTGTAAGGCGTTCCATATGCCATTACAAGCAAACCCATTTTTTTCTTACTCATTACATACACCTCGTTAGCGGTCTTATTGTTTAGAATAGCTGTGAACTAATTCAGTTACTTTTTTCAGTGTAGCTGGCTTAATTTCAGGTGTTACACCATGCCCCAAATTAAACACATAGCCTTGTTCTTGCATCCCTTGGTCAAGGATAGCTTTTGTTCTCTCCTCAATTGTATCCCAGTCCGCCAATAAAATAGCAGGATCTAAATTTCCCTGTAGCACCTTAGTTACTCCCATTTGTCTAGCTTCCTGAATTGATGTGCGCCAATCAAGTCCAAGTACATCCACAGGCAAGTCATTCCATTCCAATAGCAGATGTCTTGCCCCAATACCAAATAACACCAATGGAACATTCTCTTTTTGAAGTTCGCGAAAGATGTGTTGCATTGCAGGCTTGATGAAAATCCGGTAGTCTGAAGCATTTAGTGTTCCTACCCATGAATCAAATATCTGTATTACACTGACACCTGCTTTAATTTGTGCCTTTGCATATGTAACCACCATGTCGGCTAGTTTATCCATCAATGCAAACCATGTTTCCGGTTCACGATACATAAGTGCCTTTGTTTTATGGTAGTTTTTAGATGGACCACCTTCAATCATATAGCTCGCTAATGTGAATGGTGCTCCACTGAACCCGATTAACGGAACTGTTAATTGTTCCTCTGTCAATAATCGAATCGTGTCTAGTACATACGGTACGTCTGATTTAGGATTGATTGTTCCGAGCTTTTCAACATCCTGATACGTTTGTATGGGATTATGGATAATAGGTCCTATGTTCTTTTTAATTTCCACGTCTACCCCGATAGCAGGTAATGGTGACATGATATCCTTATATAGGATTGCCGCATCCACACCATAATTTTCAACTGGAAGGCGTGTAACATAAGCACATAATTCGGGTTGGTGGGTAATTTCAAACAAGGAATATTTTTGTTTGATTTCCCTGTATTCTTTTTGAGAACGCCCAGCCTGTCGCATAAACCATGCTGGAACATGATCCGTTTTTTCGCCTTTATAGGCTCTAATAATTGTGTCATTCATTTGCTTTAACATGTTTTCCACCCTTTTTAACAGCTTCAATTCAACTCTACTACCTACTATATCGATTTTCCTCTTAGGTGTATAGCAAACCCGTTTGATTGTCATGAATTTGTCGATTACAGTGATAGTTCCACCGCATTTGACTTGGACCCTTCAACCTTCGTCAATGGGTTGTAAGGAACAATATAATAGTGAGTTGTTTTCAATAAAGGAAGATCATCGATAATAAATTGATTCTTTCCTTTAACTTCTCCAATTCGTTGATCAACACCCGCCTGCTTTTTGTAAATGTGAAAAATAACTCGTTTGTCGTCTGCTTTAGGCCAAGTTAGTTTCCCTTTGATTAAAGAAAATCCTCCAAATGTATAGCTTGCTTTAAGATTATCAACTTTTGGAAGATCAATTGGTTTTGGTAGTGGATCTACATTATCAGGTTTTACGAAAGCTGATTCTAATGGTCGCTGCTTATCTATTTCGGTCAGAATTGACTTCGTAAGCATGGTTGGGTACGTACTTCCGTCTGTAAGATAATGACCTTTATCAGAATGATCATATCCCATCCATAAAGCACTTACGTATTTTGGCGTGTAGCCGACAAACCAAGCATCTTTATAGAACCCATTTGCGTGGGGGTGTTGAGTCGACCCTGTTTTACCAGCCAGTGCCTTTTCATAATCTCCTGCCGTTGCAGTTCCATCATCTACAACTTTTCGCAGCATTTCTGTCATGTCCCATGCAACCTGACCACTAAAGACCTGTGTTTCCTTATATTCTTCCTCAGTTATTAGATTATTATTTCGATCATAAACATGCGTTATAGTATGTGATTCTATATACTTGCCAGCATGGACAAACGGACGATAGCTTTCCATCATTTTAATAGGTGCTATTCCTTTTGATAAACCACCTAGTGCAATCGCTAGCCCATTATCTTCAATCGTAATAGCCATCTTTTCGAGATATGACTTGGCATAATCAATACCAATCGCATCAAGCAACCAAACTGCTGGGGCATTTTTCGATACTCTCAGCGCTTCGTATATGGATACGGCACCTTCGTATTGATTATTTAAGTTCTCTGCTGTGTATCCCTTGAAACTTACTTTTTGATCGGGTATTAGCGAATAGGGTCTATACGCTTCTTTCATCAACGCAGGTCCATATACAGCGGTTGGCTTAATAGTGGATCCTGGCTGACGTTTTACAGTAACACGGTTAAGATTGCCTAATTCATACGATCGGCCACCTATAGCAGCAACAATCCCTCCATTTGACTGATTCATCATGACAAAGGCGCCCTGCACACCGTTTGTATTGCCTGGGAAATACCGATCATTTTTAAACTGATTATAGGCAATTTGCTGGATGTGTTTGTCCATACTAACAATTAGCCGATAACCACCACGCCTTAATTCTCCTAAGGAAAGCTGATACTTATCTGCGGCTTCTTTTATAACTAAATCTACAAAACTATCTACCCATGGATTTTCTTTTGGCTTCCAGATATCTAAACCAAGCGTTTTCCCCTGCGCCTGCACGCGGGTATCAGTAGCAATCATTCCTGCATTATCCATTGACTGAAGCACAACATTCCTTCTGGCTAACGCCTTTTCCTGATGATTAATTGGCGAATAACCATTAGGAGCTTTAGCTAACCCCGCTATCATAGCACCTTCTGCCAGCGTTAGGTCTTCTACGGACTTTGAAAAAAACAATCTGGAAGCTTCTTCTATCCCATATACTCCAGAACCAAAATATATTTCATTTAAATATATTTCAAGTAGTTGTTTCTTTGTAAATTCACGCTCTAAATATATAGCAGCCATTACTTCCTTGGTTTTTCGCATCCACGTCTTATCATTTTTCAAGAAAAGATTTTTGGCTAGTTGCTGTGTGATTGTACTAGCACCCTCCACCTTGGAAAATGCAATGAGATCACGGTATACAGCTCGCATAACAGATTGAAAGTCCACCCCTGCATGCTCATAAAAACGACGATCTTCAACAGCAATAAATGCTTCCTGAACATGTTTTGGTACATCATCAATTGATACAAGCGTTCTGTTTTCATTATATAATTCAGCAATAATATCTCCGTTTTTTGTTTCAATTGTGGTAGTAACGTCTAGAATTAAATCTTCTTCATTGACAACCAATTTCCCACCAAAAACAATAACTAAATATCCTGAAATCCCCAAAAAAACAAAGATTGCGATACTAATAACAACATATTTCATGTTGAAATTAAGTCTTGGTTTTCTTTTTTTACTTTGTTGCATTATACTGTTCACCTCTACACATGACTGTAAATTCAATCATATCCTTCAGTATACGACAGTTTTCAACAATCGAAAAGTAATACTGTTTGATCTGTACTGCGTATTTTTTGATTAAGTATTATCAAACGGGTATTATTAAAATAGAAGAATTTTGTATTAGAAAGGGGACCTGGGTAGATAATGAAAGCACACATGACAAATGGAACACTGGAAATAATTACAAAGATAACAAATAAACACCCTGACATCAAATTCTATCTGATGAATAGTGGTACGAATGTACTTGCTTATTATGAGGACTCTAAACAAAACATCTTCGCTTCTGGAAGAGGATATGAAATATTAATTAGCAAAGGAACGATTAGAAACAAGGGATTCGTTGTGATGAATAACATCACAGTTACAGAGGATGGTCGTACTGTATTTGAAGACCGCTTTAAACAACGAAGCTCTAGCATTGAGTCTTCTCCCGGTTTTCAGGCTTTCCGGTTATTAGAACCAGAAAGTGGAAACAAATACATTGTATTTACCCAGTGGGCTTCCATTGAGGACTACGACAATTGGAAGAACTCTGACGCATTTAAGAAACAGCATCAAAGTGCTGGCGGAACAAAGCCCCCAGCATATTTCGCTGACACACCATATATCACTACCTACAACATGGTGGACACGGATTAAAGCCAATTTAGTAAAAGCGGAAGCACCATTTAATGGGCTTCCGCTTTGCTTATTCTTTTATATTATTTTTTTCAAAGAATGTACGCCATTCCTTTTTTGAGTGTTCTCCGCTAAGCCTATCTACCTCTTCTCCGTTTTCATACCGTACAAGTGTTGGTGTTCCTTCTATTCCGAATTCTTTCCAGCCTTCTTCAAACTCAAGCAGGTTCAATTTTTTCATTTCGACACCAAGTTCTTCAGTTAATGGAACCAAAACTGGAGTGGTACGTTGGCAATGAATACAAGTAGGACTGTAAAAGTAAACGGTTAAGGATTCACCATTTTCCAGTTTTTCGCTTAATTGGTCTGGTAAAATTTGATTTTGATAATTCGGATTGTCCAGCTGGTCAATTGTTTCCTGCTCCAAATCTATATCGCCATAAGGGTTTTCACTATCACCAATTGCTTGATTGTTTTTGTATTGAACTACAAAGTAAAGAGCAGCAAATAACACTACAAGCACTGTTATAAATATTATCATCTTTTTTTTCATTGGTTATTTCCTCCTAAGTTGCTTAAGTAGAATGATGTGGCAAACAAAAATTAAAATAAACGCTGTTCCCGCAAGGAAAGGAATAGTTACAAACCCAAAATAATTCACGTATTCTGAATTACACGGAATAATACCACATGCTCCCGAGTTCTCATGAAGTGCAGGCACCTTTTGAATCAAATAATGATAAATAGACACAAACATACCAATTCCACTTAAAATAAGTCCTGGTAGGGCTATTGACATATCCTTTTTGACCATAGCAGTACCATAAATAATCACAAGCGGATACATTAATATCCGTTGGTACCAACATAATTCACAGGGAATGTATCCCATTACTTCTGAGAAGAATAAACTTCCAAGTAATGCTATTAGAGATACTCCCCATATAAAGAACACGAGCGTTTCGCTTTCTTTGGACTGATTCATATATGTATTCTCCCTCATTAAAATCTTCATAAATAGTATACAAGCCTTCCATTAAAAAAACAAAAAAAGCAGACTGCAATTTTAGCAGTCTAAGCCTAAAGATAAGTTTTGTTGCTCTTTAACCCTCGTAGTTGATACAAACTGCGATGTAACTAAAAATCATGTTCGTTGCCTTGCAATCGTTGCGGAAAAATCACTACGCTTTCCGCGGGCTTGCGCTGAGCCTCCTCGATCGCAAAGACCGCTCACTGCGGGGTCTCAACACTTCGCTTTCCCGCAGGAGTCTTCGTGATTTTCCTCCACTAACACGAAGTTTTGAAAGTACTGTGTAGCTCACCTACTATTACGATAGTTGACTTACGCTACGGGCCGTTGACTCCTGCGGGAACAGCACGAGTCTGAAGACCCCGCAGAGTGGTAGATGTTGAGGGCCGACTAAGACCGTCCTTTGCGGACAACATGGGCATACCCCTTGCCGGGGCAAGGAGGCTGAAGCGTTCCCCACGGAAAGCAACGGTCCGCAGCGGAAAACAACTCAGCGCATACGTTGCAGTTTATAGCTTTTCTGTCAAAAGCAACATTCTTTTAAACGTACTAATTCTCTGAAGAAATTAAGTTATTTCGATGAACATATACAGCAGCCTGGGTACGATCATGTACTCCTAATTTACCAAGGACATTACTGACATGTGTTTTGACGGTTTTAATACCAATATATAATTTCTCGCTAATTTCCAGATTTGTCATTCCATTACCGATGCAAATAAGAACTTCTAACTCCCGCTCTGTTAAATCATCATGTGCCTTATGGGAATTAGCACGAAAAGATGACATCATTCTCCCCGCCACTTTAGGCTCAATTACGGTTTCATCCTGTGTAGCTTTTTTAATAGCTGATACAATCTCATCCGCAGAGGATGTTTTTAAAATGTAACTGAATGCCCCCGCTTCTATTGCAGGGAAGACTTGTTTGTCATCATAGAAGCTTGTAAGAATTATAATTTTTGTATTTATACCACTATCTGTAATTGCACGGGTTGCATCGATTCCACTACCATTATCCATCATTAAATCCATCAGTACAACATCAGGTTCTTCCTTAATAACAAGCGACGCCCCATCATTTCCATTAGACGCTTCTCCTATAACTTCAATTGTTTCATCAGTTTGCAAATAGGAGACAATTCCTTTTCGAACAACATCGTGGTCGTCAACTACAATAACTCGAATCATTTATTTCTCTCCCCCTTAACATGGAATTCGTATATCGATATATGTACCCTCATGTTGAATTGATCGAATTGTAAATGTTCCACCCAGTTCTTCACTTCGCTCTTTCATCGTCTTTAATCCATAGGAAGTTTTCCGATCAGAATCTGTTCCAACATCAAACCCCTGCCCATCATCTGCTATATGAATAAATAGCTCATTTGATTTGGTTAAAATCTTTAGCTTTACTTCTTTTGCATTAGCATGCCGCAGGATATTGGATAGAGATTCCTGGATGATTCTAAATATATGCTCTTCAGTAGTCTCAGGAAGTTTAATAGCTTCATCAATTTCTAATTTGAACTGTATAGTACTCTTTTGTTTTAGTTCTTCTAACAACTTTCTTAAACCAATAGGCAGTGGCTCCCCGGACAAATGAACAGGACGCAGGTGCAATAATAGTGCACGCATTTCTGTCTGAGCCTGCAATGCACTCGATGCTACATCCTCCAGTTGTGATTTAGCTAATGTTGGATTTTTGTCAATTTGCTTAAGAGCCGCTTCAGCCATCATTGTAACACCGAATAATTGCTGACTAACTGAGTCATGCAGATCCCTTGCCAATCGCTGCCTCTCTTCAATTACTGCGGCCTTATGTGAAGATTTAGCAAGGTCTGCTTTTTCGTCAGCCATCCGTTGAAGTGACTTCACCTGGCTTTGCATCCTTTTTCCCAGTTCATTCATCTCATTACCTATTCTGGCAATTTCATCATCTTCGTTAAAATAAACGCGAGAATTATAGTTTCCATTGGTGAACTGGGTGATTAACACTGAAAAGTAGTCTAATCTCTCCTTTAAATCTCCACTTGATTTAAATCCTACATATAATGAAAGTAGCAAGGCTATCAAAAGGTATGTGGAAATAAATAGAAAGATGCTTTCTGTAGTTAGCCATTTCGGTGAAAACAGCACATAAATTGAGAGCAAAAATGACAGCAAGATAACAGTAGTTAAAAACAAAGCATACAAGTGAGAACGAATATAACTGAAACGGATGCTATTTAATCGCTTTAGCACAGGTCTCACCTCCATTATACTTTATCGACACGGACAGAGCCCGCTTTTAATTTCAATGTTATTGTCAATTTTCTTGTTGCTTCCTCGTAATCTTCACATTGATAATGTACTTTTCTATTTATGCCCTCTGATGTTTGTCCCATGACATTTATTTCACCAGCTTTTACTGAAGCATCAATGCGGCAAGCAACGTTTTCTGGCATTAAAATTTGGATGTCACCTGCCCAGCTATTAATCGTTATTGGAATTTCTTTTTCTGGAATAAATCCTTTTGAAAAATCAATGTAGTAATCCCCAGCAGCATTGTACAAATCCATTGGTTCAACTTTCCAGTTCGGATCTGTGAATTGATGGTCACCTATGGAAAAACGACTACCGTGTTTTCTCTGTTTGTTTACTTTATTATCTTTTTTATCGCCTGTATCTATCTCAAACTTGAAGTTTTTTTTTCGTTGCGGTTTTCCAATTATACTAAACCCAATGTAAACAATTAATAACGGCCATAGTTTCAAAACATCATTAAAATTGAAATTAATAATCTGCAGTTCACCAAGTACTAGCAGGGACCCAAAAACGAATAAGAATGAACCAAAGATCCAGTTACCACCGTCGTTACGTAAATCATCAACAAACCACTTTAAACCAAATATGATAAATAATGTGGAATAGATATAAGGCCAAATACCATTCATATCCATATTGATTACATCGAGATTCTCTAACACTAGTAATACTCCAATTATGATAATACTAAATGCTATTAAGGAACGGATGAATCGATTATTCATTTTCATCACTCTTTCTATTTTATTGATAGCTTAAGATTGTATTATTTCAGAGAATAAATTAAGTAACAACAGCTTGGATAGACACCCAAGCTTAGGAAGATGCGTCTAAAAAAAACATTATAAAGAAAACACGAGTATCATCCATGTTACTCTGCTCCAATTAAGTATACCTAATATCCTGGAGAAGGAAACAACACAGCAACAAATTAAAACATAAAATTTCGATTTTTTAACATATTAATTTATTTTACTTCCATACTACTTTCTTTACACGCATATGTATGCCCCTCCTAGTAAGTTTGTACTTTAATCATACCGGAAGGGGCTATTTTTAATAACAACCTTTAGAACGTTTTTGTCTCCGCCTTAAGACGGAGATTCATTTGCCGGGGACCGCCGCCTTTGAACATATTCAAATAACATTGTCCAAAGCAAGATAAATATAAATCCAAAGGCAAACCCTGCTAAAACATCAGTAAGATAATGAACACGTATCATATACCGACTGAATCCAATTAAGAAAATGAGGATTGCGACGCTTATTTGAGCAGCTATTACCTTTTTCTTGGATTTTATTTTTTTTGCTAAAAAGTATATAAGCAATCCATAACAAACCATTGAGATCATAGCATGTCCAGATGGAAAGCTATACCCTTCTGCCTCGGCTGCAACAAAAATCCGAGGACGTCCCCTCTCAACGATTACCTTAATCAAAACGTTTGCACCATAGCTAAGTAAAGTTCCACCTGCGAACATAACCCCGACAAACCAATCACGGAAAATGTAACCTAGTATAATAGCAACCACAATAGTAAATGGTGTCAAAAAGGTTCCAGAGCCAAGTTCTGTTAACCACCTAAATAAGAAATACAAATTTGAATCTGCTAAGGATTGTACGAACCCTCTAGTCCATTGATCAACAAGAGGAATTGTTCCTTGTTGTATTTTCATCACCCACAATATAGTTGTGAATAAAACAAACGATAATAGAAAAACATATAAATAGTTCCTTTTTTTTCTCAATGTTAATACCTCCCTCCAAAACTATACCCATAATAGCAACGTTTAAAAATTAGAATTAGGGGAAAATGCTATATAGATAAATAATTGAAAGGCTGGGATATAAAAATGGATAAAGACTTACAAGAATTAATTGATGGTCTAAATGTAGATTTAGCAAATGAATATGGTGCAGCAATTCAATATACTTATAGTGCATCAGTAGTATCCGGGTTATACCGTTCAGCGTTAAAGCCCTTCTTTGAAGCAGAAATCACCGATGAGATGGGACATGCGCTTTACCTGTCTGAAAAAATAAAAACGTTAGGTGGAACTCCGACAACAAAATCTGCTGACATTCCACAGCCTACAGAGGTAAGAGATTTGTTAGAAGCTTCGTTAAAGGCTGAAGCAGACACAATTGATCGTTATGAAAAACGTAAAAAACAAGCTGATAACTTGAACTTGACTGAGCTAGTTGTCAAACTTGAAGATATGATTTCTGATGAAACGCATCACAAAGAAGAAATAGAGCGTTTATTACAGGATCCACGATTAACATAAAATTAAATTAATAATTACCAAGCAGAAAGAGCATCTACAAGGTGGTTACCCCCAAAAGTTAGAGTTTTTATTATGCAGCTGATTGGCTGGATTGCGTTCGGTATTCGACTGGACTCAATCCAGCCAATTTTTCTTTTGATCGTTCATGATTGTACCAGTAA